>CAYVWO010000198.1:0-5536 GCA_964455495.1 uncultured Tessaracoccus sp. | reverse complement strand
TCGGCGCCTCGGTGCCGTTCCGGCTCATGGCCTCCTTCGACGCCGCGGCGCGGGCGGAGGGAATGGTCATCGACGGCGCGGCCCGGGGCGGCTGTCCGCCGATGGCCATCGAGTTGCAGGAGTACCTCATGCCCGACCACGAGGGCCGCGGCGACTGCCGCGTCATGGCAGGCATCCAGGACGAGCGCCTGCGCGTGGTCCGCCCCGGGATCGTGTTCTGGTGGTCGCGCTACGAGATTCATCAGCGCTGGGTCGACGGCCGCGTCGTCGGCCCGGACGAGGACGCGTTCTGGGCCGCCCAGGAGCGCGACCTCCGGGCAACGATCGACCGCCTGACCGCCACGGGCGCGACGTTGGTGATCGCTCAGACCGAGCGCCCCGGTCTGGGCATGTCGACGCGCTGCGGTGCGGAGAACTGCCATCCGCTGTACGACCTGATGATGAACCACGACGAGCACCGCCGACGGTGGAACGAGTTGGTCGTGCGGGTGGCCGGGGCGGACGACCGCGTGCGCACCTTCCGGATGGACCCGCTGCTGTGCGCCGACCCTGAGCCGCCGGAGCCGCGGTCGCCGTCGTCCTGCGACGACCTCGTCGACGGCGCGCCCCTCCGCCCCGACGGCAGCCACGTCGATCTTGAGCGCTTCGCAGCCGACGTGGCCGATCGCGTGTGGAGCGAGGTCATCGCCGCTTCGGGGTGATCACAAACCCTGACTGCAAGTAAACGCCAACATCGCGGCCCAACCGGCACGTGGGTGCCAGTTGGGCCGCGATGTTGGGAAATCGTGTCAGTACGAGATGCCGGAGGCCTTGGCTGCGGCGAAGCGGGCCGCGACGTCGGCCCAGTTCACGACGTTCCACCACGCGGTGACGTAGTCGCCCTTGACGTTCTTGTACTGCAGGTAGAACGCGTGCTCCCACATGTCGAGCTGCAGGATGGGCAGCTGGCCGACGGGCAGGTTGCCCTGCTGGTCGAACAGCTGGTTGATGTTCAGGCGCTGGCCGAGGGTGTCCCAGACGAGCATCGACCAGCCGGAGCCCTGGATGCTGTTGGCCGCGGCGTTGAACTGGCCCTTGAACCCGGCGAAGGAGCCGAAGTACTCGTCGATCGCCGCCGCGACGTCGCCGTCGGGCTCGCCGCCGCCGTCGGGCGACATGTTCTTCCAGAACACCGAGTGGTTGATGTGGCCGCCGAGGTGGAAGGCCAGGTCCTTCTCGAGCTTCGGGATCGCGCCGAACTCGCCCTTGTCGCGGGCGGCGGCCAGCTGCTCGAGCGCGGCGTTCGCGCCGGCGACGTAGGCCGCATGGTGCTTGCTGTGGTGCAGCTCCATGATCTCTGGGGCGATGTGCGGCGCGAGTGCGCCGTAGTCGTAGTCGAGATCGGGGAGGGTGTAGGTCATTGCTGACTCCTTCAGGAGAGACTCGCGCCGTCCAGCGCGCTGACTCGACCCATCGTAGTCCGGATATGTAGTTGCTGTTTCAACTTCTCGACGCGCGCAGGACGCGGAACCCCTTCGCGGAGGCGATGCGATCGGTCGGGTAGCCCTGGTCGGTGAGCCAGCGGTGAAGCGAGTCGCCGCCCAGGTTCTTGCCCACGACGAGGTAGGCGGCGCCGTCGCGGCGAAGCCGGGGGAGCCAGGCCAAGAGCAGCTCGTGCAGCGCATGTTTCCCGATCCTGATCGGCGGGTTGGACCAGATCTCGTCGAACTGCCGGTCGGCGGGCACCTCGTCGGGGCGCGAGGCGCGCACGCGGTCTGCCACGCCGTGCCGGTCGGCGTTGAGGGCCGTCAGCTCGACCGCGCGCTCGTTGACGTCCACGGCGTCGACGGTGATGCCGGGCGAGGCGACCGCCAGGCCGACGGCGATGGTGCCGACGCCGCAGCCCAGGTCGAGCACGTGTCCGGTCGCGGGTGGCTCGACGCTGCGCAGGAGAACCGAGGTGCCGAGGTCGAGCCGCCGCCCGGAGAACACGCCGGGGGCGGCGGTGAAGGTGAGCTCGCGCCCGAACACCGTCGCCATGAACTCGTGCGCGACGAGCGGCTCGTCGGGCGTGTGGAAGTAGTGGGACGTCACGGGGTCTCTCCTTGTTCGACGGGGAGGGTGCGCGTGGCGCGGGCCTCGGCCGCGCGCGCGGCGAGCCGGTCGTCGGCGGGGTATCCGACGGCCTCCAGCGTGAGGCCGCGCGCCGGCATGACCTGGACGTCGGGCGCGCGGACCCCGCGCTCGGCCGTCGCCTCGAGCCAGGCGAGGTTCCGCTGCCCGGACGCGACCGCGGTGAGCGCGCCGACGAGCGAGCGGACCATGGAGTGGCAGAACGCGTCGGCCCGCAGCCACACCTCGACGACGCCGTCGTCCCGGCGATGTGCGGTCAACTCGCGCAGCTCCCGGATGGTGGTCGCGCCGTCGCGGGGCTTGCAGAACGGGGCGAAGTCGCGCAGGCCGAGCAGGGTGCCCGCGCCCGCGTTCAGGGCGCCGACGTCGATGCCGTGGCGCACCTGCGTGACGTGGCCTCGCAGCAGCGGGTCCGGGGCGACGGCGTCGTCGACGAGCCGGTAGCAGTAGCGCCTCCAGATGGCGGAGAACCGCGCGTCGAACCCCTCGGGCGCCGGCCGCACCGAGGAGACGACGACGTCGGGCGGCAGCACCCGGCGGAGCCTGCGGAGCAGCTCGGCGGAGCGGTCGTCGTCGCCGTCGAGGTCCAGGTGGCAGACCTGGGCGCGGGCGTGAACGCCGGCGTCGGTGCGGCCTGCGACGACCAGTTGCGGCCCCTTCGAGGCGGGCTGCGGGCGGCCCTCAGGGAGCGGGTGGAGGCGCAGCACGCGCGGGATCCACTCCTCGAGCACGCCCTGGACGGTGCGCAGGCCGGGTTGGGCGGCCCAGCCGTGAAAGTCGGTGCCGTCGTAGGCCAGGTCAATCCTGAGCCGCATCGACCCTCCGATAGGTCAGGTCGTAGACCCGGCGCCCGGCGGCAAGGCCCTTCGCCTCGTACCTGGTGACGGGGCGCTCGGCGAGCCGCGGGGCCCAGCCGCCGTGCCCGTCGTCGAGGTGCTCGTTCCGGAGTCCGGGCGCGGCGTCGAGGTGTTCGCGCATCCAGAGCGCGTAGTCCTCCCAGTCGGTGGCCAGCCGCCAGACGCCGCCCGGAGCCAGCTTTCGCGCGACGACGGCGGCGAACTCCGTGCTGACCAGGCGTCGCTTGTGGTGCCGCTTCTTGTGCCACGGGTCGGCGAAGAAGGTCCACAGCTCGGCGACCGAGCCGTCGTCGAACAGCTTCGGCAGGCCCTGCGCGCCGTCGGCGATGACGACCCGGACGTTGGTCACGCCCTGGCGTCCGAGCTTGCCGAGCGTCGAGGCGATGGCGGGCTCGAAGACCTCGAACGCGACGACGTTGGCCTCGGGGCGGCCGGCGGCCATGGGGACGAGAGACTCCCCGCTGCCGGAGCCGATCTCCACGACCAGCGGGGCCTCGCGCCCGAAGGCCGCGGTCCAGTCGACGGACGCGCCGTCGGCGATCGACGTCGACATCTCTCCGCGCTCCACCTCGACCACGAACTCGCGCTCGTGGCGCTCCCATGCGCTGGCCTGCGACTCGTTCATGCGCGCGCTTCGACGCACGAAGCTGACGACGTCGCGGCGCAGGCGAGGGGGCAACGGGTCCATCCCCTCAGCCTAATGGAATCCGGCCAGCGGGAATCCGGGGCGAGACCGGGCGCACCCTGACCCGTTTTGTCGGTGCCCGCTCCTAGACTGGGGCAGACCTCTGAAGGAGAGAACATGCGCACCGTGCTCAACGTCATCTGGGTGGTCCTCGGCGGGTTCTGGCTCGCCCTCGGCTACTTCCTCGCGGGCGTCCTCGCCTGCATCCTGATCGTCACCATCCCCGTCGGCGTCGCGTCGTTCCGTATGGCGCGCTACGTGCTGTGGCCGTTCGGCAAGACGGTCGAGCCCAAGCCCGGCGCGGGCGCAGGTTCGGCCATCATGAACGGCATCTGGTTCGTCATCGCCGGGTGGTGGCTCGCGCTGGCGCACGTCGCGACGGCGATCGCGCAGTCGCTGACCATCGTCGGCATCGCCAACGCCTGGGTGAGCCTCAAGATGATCCCTGTGACCTGCTTCCCGTTCGGCAAGCGGATCGTCGACAGCGGCGGCATCTTCTGAGCCGCGCGGTCGAGGATCACCGTAAGTGTTCATTGTCGTAGGCGTCACCGGCGGGATCGCCGCGTACAAGGCCGTCCATCTCGTCCGCCTTCTTGTCGGCGACGGGCACGACGTTCACGTCATCCCCACCGACGACGCGCTGCGGTTCGTCGGGTTGCCGACGTGGGAGGCGATCAGCCGCAACCCCGTCACGACCTCGGTCCACGACGATGTGCCGCGCGTGCGCCACGTCGCGCTCGGGCAGCGGGCCGACCTCGTGATCGTCGCCCCGGCGACGGCGAACACGCTCGCCTCCATGGCCGCGGGGTTGGCGTCGAACCTGCTGGGCACCACGCTGCTCGCCACGCGCGCGCCGGTGCTTGTCGCGCCCGCGATGCACACCGAGATGTGGAACCACCCGGCCACCGTCGCGAACATGGCGACGCTGCGCTCCCGGGGCGTCCGCGTCGTCGGACCCGCCGACGGGCCGCTGACCGGCGGCGACTCCGGTCCGGGGCGGATGAGCGAGCCGGAGGAGATCCATGCGGCGGCGACGGCGCTGCTGGGGCGAGGCCGCGACCTCGAAGGACTCACCGTCGCCGTGTCGGCGGGCGGCACCCGCGAGCCCATCGATCCCGTCCGCTACCTCGGCAACCGCTCCAGCGGCAGGCAGGGCGTCGCGCTCGCGCGGGCGGCTGCGGAGCGCGGCGCGACCGTGTTGCTCGCCGCCGCGAACATCGAGCAGGCGGTGCTCGCCGAGGCCGGCGGGGTGGAGACCGCGACGGCGGGCTCGGCGGCCGAGCTGGAGGAGGTCATGCGCGGGCTCGCGGGGCGCGCCGACATCGTCGTGATGGCCGCGGCCGTCGCCGACTTCCGCGTCGCCAACGTCGCCCAGGGGAAGCTCACCAAGGAGGACGGCGGGATCCCTGCGCTGACGCTCGTCGAGAACCCCGACATCCTGAAGGCCCTCTGCGAGAACCGTCGCGAGGGCCAGACCATCGTGGGGTTCGCCGCGGAGACAGGAACGGGCGAGGAGCTGCTCGAGCGGGGGCGCAGGAAGCGGCGTCGGAAGGGCGTCGACCTGCTCGCCGTCAACGAGGTCGGCTGGACCAAGGGCTTCGAGGCCGCCGACAACCGCCTCTTCGTTCTCGACGCAACCGACGAGGTGGTCGCCGACGCCGCCGGCTCCAAGCGCGAGGTCGCCGACGCCCTCCTCGACGCGGTGATGGATTGCCGCTCGTTGAGCCGACGCGTGAGCGCGGGCGAGCCGGCGTGTCGAAGGCATTCACGATGCCGAGCGCGAGCGCGAAGCCGTAGAGGTGCCAGAGCTCTGCGTGACCGAGTACAAGCAGCAGTCCGAGCCCGAAGGCGAGCAACATCAGCAGTGACTGGGTCACCATCA
>CAYVWO010000197.1:0-5544 GCA_964455495.1 uncultured Tessaracoccus sp. | reverse complement strand
GTCGGCGATCCGCTGGACCCCCGTCCGTGGCGCGACCGGGCGCTCCACTTCCTCGCTCAACCGGACCCCGGGGCCGCGGCGCGCATCCTCGAACATCCGCTCGATCAGCTTGTCGGTCTCGACGGCCGAGGCGAACGTGTTCTCGCCGTCGGTCCTCCCGACGCGGACCCGCTCGACGAAGTGCGCGAGCTGGGCGGTGTACTCCTCGCCGCGGAGGTAGAAGTCGACGGGCTCGGTCAGTTCGGTCGTGTAGCGCACGCTCCAGCCCGGTTGGTAGCCGTCGGGAATGACCGTGTCCTCGCGGAGGTAGACCTGGATTTCCTGCCGATCAGCGAAAATCCGGCCTCCCGTGCCCCACAGCGTGATGCGCGTGGTCATCTTGCGGACGGACTCGTCCGACCAGTTCACAGACACCGAGACCGTGCGACCGCCCGGGTAGTAGAGAGTCGAGGACACCTCGTCGTCGATTTCGGCGGAGAACACCCGGCCGAGCACGGTGCCGCCGACGCCTTCCGGCTGGCCGAGGTACCACCCGATCAGGTTCAACGGGTGAGCCGCGTAGTCGTAGAGACAACCGCCGCCCTCCGTGCTCTTGCTCCGCCACGTCCCGCCCTGCGGCTTCAGCACGACCGGGCCGTAGGACTCGGCGAGGCCGTGCGTGACCTCGCCGATCGCGCCCGCATCCAGCAGGCGCTTGACCTCGGCGAACGCCCCCACGAACCTGTTGTGGTAGCCGACCTGCGTGACGAGCCCTCGCTCCCTCGCGATGCACACGAGATCGTCGCCGTCGGATCCCTTGAGAGTGAACGGCTTCTCGCAGAACACCGAGACGTCGGCCTCGAGCAGCTGCTTCACCATCGGGTAGTGCAGCTTCGACGGCGTGGCGACGATCGCCGCATCGGGCCGCTCGGCCTCGAGCAGCCGGTCGATTGACGAGTAGGTGTTCAGCCCGGTGTACTTCTTCAGAACGCCGAGCAGGTACCCCGTCGCGTCGACGATGCCCACCACCTCGACGCCGGGTAGAGCCCGCACCATCGACAGATGCGAGATTCCCATCTTTCCGAGACCGATAACGGCCACCTTCACCATCGCTTTCCCCCTTACTTGCGATTGGTTACATCTAACCGCGCCCACAGCGCTGCTACCGGCGCAACGTCTCAGTTCGTCGGTCTGTCGGCAGATACCGCTCCAGCAGGTGCCGGTACTGTTCGCCAACCTGTTCCCAGGTCAGCCCCCCGCGATACCGCCTCCTGGCGGCCGAACTCATGTCGGCCAGGCGGCTCCGCGAGCCGAGCACCCGGTCGAGTCGCGCCGACACGTCGTCGGCTGTCGTGAAGTACACCTGGTCCGGGCCTGCGGTCCACCGGTTGTACCCGTTGTCGTGCGCGAGAACCGGGTTGCCTGCCCCCAGCGCCTCCACGAGCGACGGGTTGGTGCCGCCGACCGTGTGGCCGTGCAGATACATCGCGCTGTGGAAACGCAGCGGCTGGACGACGGCCGGGTCGAAGATCGCACCGAGGAAGACCACCTCGTCGGAGGCGGCGTCGACGACCGCGCGGTGGTACGCGTCCTCGTCGGGGCGGTAGTCGCCGAGGAGGACGAGCTTCATCCCACGGGGCCGCCGGGAGAATCCCTCGACCAGCTCGAGGATCGAGTTCTCCGGAATGGGCCGACAGATGAGAGTCGCGTAACCGCCGGGCTCGAGCCCGAGTTCGCGCACGGGGCCGTCGTCGGCATCCAGCACCTCGTCTGCACCGTAAGCGATCATCGTGACCTTGCGCTTCGGCGCTCTGCTCCACAGATACTTCTCGATCTCCGGGTGGTCGGCGATCAGGTGGTTGCCGAACAGGGCCGAGAACCGCTCGTTGACGTAGAGGATCGCCTGGCGGGTGAAGCCCCAGCGCGAACGCGACCATTCGATGCCGTCCATGTTGATGACCATGGGGATCCGCTTGAGGCGCTGCCAGACGTTGAAGATGCCGGTGTTGTAGCCGAAGACGAGGTTGAGGTCGCGGTGCCGGCCTGCGTGCCGCACGCACTTGAGGTCGAAGAGCGATGTGCCCCGCCACCCGGGCAGGTCGACCGGCACATTCACGCGCTCAAGGCCCTGCCACTCGTCATAGGTGATCGGGCCCTTGCCCTTGACCTGGCTGTAGACGACGACGCGCCAGCCGCGAGACAGCAGATGCAGTCCGACCTTCTCGGCCGCGGTCTCGAAGCCGCCGTAGCTCGCCGGGACCCCGTGCGTGCCGAGGATCCGAACGGTTGGCCGTCGATCCTCTGGCGCGCGGCGCGCGGTATCGACTGCCTGTTGATCCGTTGTCATTTCGCTTCCCCCTAAGCGACCGCTGCGCGCCCGGCGAGGATCTGCCGCAGCGCGGTTGACGAGGTGTGGGCCGTGTACGGGAAGTACCGGACGGAGGCGCCGACGCTGGCCATCTCCTTCTCCAGCCGGTCCCCCTTCGCCGTCCCCTTCCAGTCGTCGCCCTTGACCAGGACGTCGAACCGGACCCGGTCCCACACGTCGAGCTTGCTCGTCGAGAAGTCGACGACGACCGCGTCGACGATGTCCATGGCGGCCACCACCCGGACCCGCTCCTCCAGCGGGACCATCGGCATCTTGCCCTTGGCCGCGAAGAGCTCCTCGTCCGTGACGACGCCGACCACCAACCGATCGCACAGCTTTCGGGCCCGCTTCAGGATGTTCAGGTGCCCGATGTGGAACCGATCCCACGCGCCCGGGACGTAGCCGAGGACGCCACCGGACGTCGCGGGAGTGGTTCGGATCCAGTCATCGAGGTGCTGCTCCCTCGGCATCAACAGGCGGTCGACCTCACGACCAACGCCCACGTCGGCGCGCGCGAAGACGACGTCACGCGGTCCGCGCTTGAGCGCGTCGCGCGGGTCGAAGATGGCAGCGTCGGACACCTCTCGCAGAGAACCGACGATCTCAAGCCGCTCCATGGCCGGAACGACGGGTGAGATTCCCGTCACCTCGCGCACAGCATCGTCCGAGAGCACCCGCGCCTCGACGCGATCGGATTCCGCGGCGGCTTGTCTGACGACGTCCACGTCCCCGACATTCACCAGGTCAAATGTGGACAACAGATACGCAGTACCCACTTGCACGATCCCCCCTAAGGTGCAAATAGTCGACGGCCCCGAAGAACCGACTCCCTTCACTCTCCCACAGCCCGGCGCCTTTGCCAAGGGCTTCCGCGCCACGCCCGGCGGCGAGCGTGGCGGCGTCAGAGGTGTGTCTGTCGAAGACACCATGGGAATCTGGATAGGGGTTGTGGGCCCCGCCGTGTCGTGCAACAATGCCACTAAGAGCGGGGGCGCTCACACGACAGAAGCCGGGGGGCGTTCTGGGCGCACCCCGGTGGGGGGTCGTTATCATGACGACGTTGGATGTGCGCGTTGCAGCGCCAAGCTTTGATCTCAGTCGCTGGGCCGCGGCCCTTGCCCGGAGCCGGGCATCCCGGCAGCGCTTCGCCGGGGCTATCGCGGACGCTGTCATCATTCTGATCGCCGCCGCGGCGGCTTACGCGGCGCGCTTCGAGTTCGCCCGTGCCAGCGGGCCCGAGCTTCCGTTGTGGTTCGTCGTCCTCGTGCCGGCGGCCTGGCTCGGCGCACTTGCCATCGCGGGCGCCTACTCGCTGCCGCACCTTCAGACGGGAGCGACGGAGTTCCAGCGGGTCACGGTCGCGTCGGTGATCTTCGCCGGCACCGTCGGGACCTTCAACTACCTCGCCGACTACGACCTCTCGCGGGCATTCTTCCTGCTGACGTTCGCCATCGGCGTGCCGTCGCTGCTCGCGTTGCGCTACGCCCGGCGTCGTGTCCTCAGCCACCTGCACTCCCGCGGGCTGTACCGCACTTCGGTCGTGATCGCCGGCGACCCGACCCACATCGACGAGGTGGCACGGGTCCTGCGACGCGAGAAGTGGCTCGGTTACGAGATGGCCGGCGCGGTCACCTCCGCCGAGATCGAGGAGACCCCGGGCGGGCTTCCAGTTCTCGGCTCGGTGGACGACGTCGCCCGTCTCGTCCAGGAGACCGAGGTGCAGACCGTCATCTTCGCCGAGGGCTCCTTCCCGGACAGCCAGCACTTCAAGCGCATGGCGTGGGACCTCGAGGAGCACTCGACGCAGATGATCGTCGCGCCGGCGCTGACCGACATCAGCGCCAACCGGCTCGCGACCCGTCCCGTCGGCGGGCTCCCGCTGGTCTACGTCGAGCGGCCCCAGGCCATGAAGGCGTCGCGATGGGCGAAGCGGCTGTTCGACCTGGTCGGCTCCAGCCTCCTGATGCTGCTCGCGGCTCCCGTCGTCGCCGTCGTCGCACTCCTCATCAAGCTCGAGGACCGCGGGCCGATCTTCTTCACCCAGACCCGTGTGGGGCGGCGCGGTGAGGAGTTCGAGTGCCTGAAGATCCGCTCGATGGTGGTTGACGCCGAGGCCCGCAAGGCCGAGCTCGAGAAGCAGAATGAGGGCGCCGGCGTGCTGTTCAAGATGGCGCGCGACCCCCGCATCACGCGGGTGGGTGCCTTCATTCGACGGTTCTCGATCGACGAGATCCCGCAGTTCTGGAACGTCTTCCGCGGCGACATGAGCCTCGTCGGGCCCCGCCCGGCGCTGCCGAAGGAGGTCGCCCAATATGACCGCGACGCCGTGCGCAGGCTCGACGTCCGTCCCGGCCTGACCGGCCTCTGGCAGGTCTCCGGCCGCTCCGATCTCCCCTGGGATGAGACCGTTCGCCTCGACTCTTACTACGTCGACAACTGGTCCTTCATGCAGGATCTGGCCATCATGCTGCGGACGGCACGCGCGGTGGTCAGTTCCAGGGGGGCGTACTGAGCCATCCCCCACCGGCCCGGGCCCCCCGGCGCACGCCTCGCGACCCCACCGTCGCGAGGCGTGCGTTTGTTCTCTGCCGCCGTCACTATCCTGACGGTGTGGAAGGAACCCCGGGAGACGTCGGCGGCTGGTTCCGCACCGCCCTCGATGACGCCGACGCGGGAAACGCCGGGATGCCCTCACGCCCCTTGAGCCAGCCCTCCGCGCGAAGCGACGGGATGCCCTCACGCTCCTTGAGCCAGCCCTCCGCGCGAAGCGCCGGGGCTGTGTCGAAAGGACCCCGCCCCTGGTCGCCCGGGGCGGGCGGCTTCGGCCTCGTCTCGCCCGACAGGGACGTCGACGCCGCCGCCCACCTGCTCCGCGGCAAGCCGACGCTGGTGCTGACCGGGGCGGGGATGTCGACGGGGTCGGGCCTGCCCGACTACCGCGGCCCCGACGCGGTACCCCGCTCCCCGATGACCTACCAGGAGTTCGTGGGCTCCGACCTCAGCCGTCGACGCTACTGGGCGCGAAGCACGGTCGGCTGGCGCTGGTTCGCCGACGCCCGCCCCAACGACGCGCACGTCGCCCTCGCCGAGCTGGGCCGGGTGACGCCCCTGGTCGGGGTGGTGACGCAGAACGTCGACGGCCTGCACCAGGCCGCGGGGTCGTCGCCGGTCGTCGACCTGCACGGCAACCTCGCGCG
>CAYVWO010000196.1:0-5628 GCA_964455495.1 uncultured Tessaracoccus sp. | reverse complement strand
TGGTGATCTCGGCACAGTCGATCCTGATCATCGGCACCTCGGTGCTGCTGATGGTCGCGCTGCAGTTCATCGTCCACCGCACCCGGCTGGGCAAGGCGATGCGCGCGGTCTCGATGGACGCCGACGCCGCCCGCCTGATGGGCATCAACGTCGACAACACCATCTCCTTCACCTTCATGCTCGGCTCGGCGCTGGCCGGTGCGGCGGGCGTGCTGGTGGGCGTCTACTACAACTCGATCAACCCGCTGATGGGCGCCTGAAGGCCTTCGTCGCGGCGGTCTTCGGCGGCATCGGAATCATCCCGGGCGCGCTGATCGGCGGGTACTTCATCGGCGCCGCAGAAACCCTGGTCAGCGGCTACTTCAGCTCGTTGTTCAAGGACGCGGTGGTCTTCGCCATCCTGATCCTGGTGCTGATCTTCCGGCCCGCCGGCCTGCTCGGCAAGAACGTCCGGGAGAAGGTGTGATGACCCCGCTGGTCAAGACCCTGCTCACCCGCGGCGTGCCGTTACTGGCGCTGTACGGGATCGTGCTCGCCGGTCTCAACCTGGGGTTGATAGACGACTACCTGATGGCGACCATCGCCACGCTGTGCATCAACATAGTGCTGGCGGTCAGCCTGAACCTGATCACCGGCTTCACCGGGCAGTTCTCGCTCGGCCACGCCGGCTTCATGGCGATCGGTGCCTACGCGACCGGCCTGATCACGATCGCGATCCCGAACCCGGGCGGCTTCGTGCTGGGCCTGCTGGTGGGCGGCCTGATCTCGGCGCTGGTCGGCTTCCTGATCGGCCTGCCCACGCTGCGGCTGCGCGGCGACTACCTGGCGATCGCCACCCTGGGCCTGGCCGAGATCATCCGGATCCTGCTGAACAACCTGGAGTTCACCAACGGCGCAGCCGGCCTGGCCGGCATCCCGCAGCTGATGGACTGGAACTGGTTCTTCATCCTCACCGTCGGCTCGGTGATCCTGATCCGCAACTTCCTGCGCTCCCGCCACGGCCGGGACGCGATCGCCGTCCGGGAGGACGAGATCGCCGCGGAGTCGATCGGCGTGGACACCACCCGGGCCAAGGTGCTGTCCTTCACTGTCGGCGCCTTCTTCGGCGGGCTGGCCGGTGGCATGTACGCCTCCTACTTCTACTTCATCAAGCCGGACACCTTCGGCTTCCTGAAGTCGATCGACATCCTGGTGATCGTGGTGCTCGGCGGCCTCGGCAGCCTCTCCGGCTCGGTGATCGCCGCCATCCTGCTGGCCCTCATCTCCACCGTGCTGCAGCAGTTCACCGCGGTCCGGATGATCCTGTACGCGCTGCTGCTGGTGATCATCATGGTGTTCCGTCCGCAGGGCCTGATGGGCTCCCGGGAGGTCTCGCTGCAGGTCTTCGGCCGGCTGTTCAAACCCAAGTCGGCGAAGCAGGAGGCCGCCCGATGAACACCCCACGAAGTTCTTCTCCTCCGCTGCGCTCCCCCGAACAACTCCGCGGGGACCCCGATAACACCCCACGAAGTTCTTCTCCTCCGCTGCGCTCCCCCGAACAACTTCGCGGGGACCCCGCATGAGCGACATCCTGCGGATCGAGAAACTCACCCGGAACTTCGGCGGCCTGGCGGCCGTCTCCAACGTCGACCTGCGGCTGGCCGAGGGCGAACTGGTCGGGCTGATCGGCCCCAACGGGGCGGGCAAGACCACGGTCTTCAACCTGCTCACCGGCGTCTACCCGCCGTCGGCCGGCACCATCACCTTCGCCCGGGAAGGCCAGGAACTCTCCCTGGGCGGCAAGAAGCCGAACGTGGTGTGCCGGGCCGGCATCGGCCGCACCTTCCAGAACATCCGGCTGTTCAAGGAACTGACCGTCGGTGAGAACGTCGAGATCGCGCTGCAGCAGAACCACCGCTACTCGCTGGCGGCGTCCTTCTTCCGGCTGCCGCCGTTCGCCCGCACCGAAGCGGAGGTGCGCACCGAGAGCCTGCGGCTGCTGGCCCTGATGGGGCTGGAGGACAAGGCGGCCGAACAGGCCCGCAACCTGCCCTACGGCGACCAGCGGCATCTGGAGATCGCTCGCGCGCTGGCCACCCAGCCCACCCTGTTGCTGCTGGACGAGCCGGCCGCCGGCATGAACCCCGCCGAGACCGCGGAGCTCACCGGGCTGATCGCCCGGTTGCGCACCGAGTTCGGGCTGACCATCCTGCTGATCGAGCACGATATGAGCCTGGTGATGAAGATCTGCGAGCGGATCTACGTGCTCGATCACGGGGTGGTGATCGCCTCGGGCACCCCGGAAGAGGTCCGGGCGAACCCGCGGGTGATCGAGGCCTACCTGGGCGAGGAGGTGTAGTCGTGTTCGAGATCAAGGACCTCAACGTCCACTTCGGCGGCATCCACGCCATCAAGGGCATCTCACTACGGGTCGAGGCCGGTGAGATCGTCACCCTGATCGGTGCCAACGGGGCCGGCAAGACCACCACGCTGCGCACCGCGTCCGGGCTGAAGGCGCCCACCACCGGCTCGGTCTGGCTGGAGGGCAACGACATCACCAAGGTTTCGGCCCAGCAGCGGGTCGGCCTGGGGATGTCCCACGTTCCCGAAGGACGCCGGGTGTTCGCCCAGATGACCGTGCTGGAGAACTTGGAGCTGGGCGCCTTCCTGCGCAAGGACCGCGGCAACCTGGCGACCGACTTCGACACCGTCTACTCCCGGTTCCCGGTCCTGGCCGATCGCCGCAAGCAGTCGGCGGGCACCCTGTCCGGCGGCGAGCAACAGATGCTGGCGATGGGGCGGGCGCTGATGGCGCGGCCGAAACTGCTGCTCCTGGACGAGCCGTCGATGGGCCTGGCGCCGCTGCTGGTGCAGGAGATCTTCGACATCGTGCGGCACATCAACGCCGCCGGGACGACGATCCTGCTGGTCGAGCAGAACGCCAACATGGCGCTGCAGGTGGCCGACCGTGCCTACGTGATGGAGACCGGGCTGATCGTCACCTCGGGGCCTGCCGGGGAACTCCTGCAAACCGAGGACATCAAGCGCGCCTACCTGGGAGGCTAGAGCCATGTTCGTGAAGCTGCGGATGACGGCGCATCCGTTCACAGTCACTCCGGAGACCACCCTGCCCGAGGCAGTCGCTTTGATGGAGGCCAAGGGCGTCCGCCACCTGCCGGTGGTGAGCGAGGGACGCGTGGTCGGCGTCCTGGCGCCCGCCGACATCGCAGCCGCCGGGCCGTCGCGGGCGACCACCTTCTCGGCGGGGGAGATCAACTACCTGCTGGCCAAGCTGAAGGTCGCCAAGGTGATGACCCGCAACCCGGTGACCGTCTCACCGGAGGCGCTGCTGGAGGAAGCGGCCGTGCTGATGCGCGACAACAAGGTCGAGATGCTGCCGGTGGTCGACGGCGACACGCTGGTCGGCGTGATCACCGAGAGCGCCATCATGGACGCCTTCATCGAGATCCTCGGCTTCCGCGACCCGGGAACCCGGTTGACGGTGGACGCCACGGACGCGCCGGGCGTCCTGTCCCGGCTGGGCTCGGTGACGGCGAAGCACCGCGCGAACATCCAGCACCTGGCGGTCTACCGCGGCGAGGGCGACCGAAGCATCGTCGTGGTCGGGTTGAACACCCGCAACACCGAGGAGATCGAGACCGATCTGGCCGCGGAGGGTTTCGTGGTGCTGTACCGGCTGCAGAACGACTGATCGGCGGCACCGGTCCCGCGACGAGCGCACCGGACTCGACCGGATCCACCCACCGCCCGCCCGCAGCGGCTAGAGTCCGGGCATGTCACCGTTCACCATTGAGATCATCGGTTACGTCGCGTCCATTCTGGTCGTCGCCTCGCTGGCGATGACCTCGGTGGTCCGGCTCCGCATCCTGTCGCTCCTGGGCTCCGTCGCCTACGTCATCTACGGGGTGGCGCTGGGTGCCTGGCCGATCGTGATCGCCAACGCCGTCATCGCCGTGTTGAACATCTGGAACCTCTACCGCGTGCTCACCTCGACGCAGAGCCTGGGAGTGTCACCGATCGCCACCGACGCGCCCTACCTGGCGGACTTCCTGGAAGCGCACCAGGCCGACATCGATAAGTTCCAGCCGGGGGTCCGGCCGGAACCCGGCGACCAGGCCTGGCTCTTCCTGCGCGACGCGCTGCCGGTCGGTGTGCTCCTGGGCCGGGTCGACGGCCCCGATTTCAGAGTCCGGCTCGACTACGTGCGGCCGCCATTCCGGGACACGAAGATCGGGGCCTGGCTGTTCGCCGACGGTTTCGGGAAGCTCGGGCTGTCGGGTGTCACGTCGATCGTGGCCAACGCGGGCACCCCCGAACATCGTCGTTACCTGCGCGGGATCGGCTTCTCCGGCGACGGCGACCTGGTCTCGCGCGCCGTCGGCTGAGGCCGCCCACCCGCCTCGGCCGGTTCTCGGCGGGCGGCGATGGCCGCCCACCCGGCTCGGCCTACAACCCCAGGACCTGGCGCAGTTCGTCCTTGATCTGGTCCAGGCGCGCCGTGGCGGAATCGCGGACCTCGGGAAGTTCCGCCGCGGAGCCGACCGGTGCCACCACCTCGAGGTAGCACTTCAGCTTCGGTTCGGTTCCGGACGGTCGCACGATCACCCGGTCGGCGGCGTCCGTCGCGATGCGCACCCCCTCGGTCGGCGGCAGGCCCTGATACCCCTGGTCGAGGTCGTCGTAGGAGATCACTGCGGCACCGGCGAGAACGGCCGGGGGATTGGCCCGCAGCCGCTCCAGCGCCTGCCCGATCAGCGACAGGTCCGCCACCCGGAAGGACAGCGGGCTGGTGGCGTGCAGGCCGTGACGCACGGCCAGGTCGGTGAGCTGATCCTCCAGGGTGCGTCCGGCCGTCTTCAGCTTCGCGGCCAACTCGCACGCCTTGACCGCGGCGCTGATGCCGTCCTTGTCGCGTACCACCGTGGGGTTGACGCAGTAGCCGATCGCCTCCTCGTAGCCGAAGACCAGGCCGGGAGCCCGGGAGATCCACTTGAAGCCGGTTAACGTCTCGGCGCCCCGCAGGCCGTGTGCCTCCGCGATCCGCCCCAGCAGCGAGGACGAGACGATCGAACGGGCCAAGGTCGACTCGGCGTCGCCCTCGTGCTCGGCCGCCGCCTGCTCACCGAGCAGCGCACCGATCTCGTCGCCGCTGAGCTGCCGCCAGCCGTCGCCGGTCGGGATGGCCAGCGAGCACCGGTCGGCGTCCGGGTCGAGGGCCACGATGAGGTCGGCACCCACCCGGGCGGCGGTGGCCATCGCGAGATCGAGCGCACCCGGCTCCTCCGGGTTGGGGAACGCCACCGTCGGGAAGTCCGGGTCGGGTTCGATCTGCTCGGCCACGGGTGTGACGTCGTCGAAGCCGGCCGCGCTGAGCGTGCGCAGTGCGGTCGCCGCGCCGACCCCGTGCATGGCGGTCAGCACGATCTTCAGCGGGCCGGCTCCGTCGGTCACCAACGCGGACGCCGCCGCGACGTAGTCGTCCATCACCTGGTCGCCGATCAGCTCCCAGCCGGAGGCGGCCACCGCGACGCCGTCCGCCGGCCCCGCGGCCAGGATCGCGTCGAAGATGCGCGAATCCATCGGAGGCACGATCTGGGCGCCTGCGCCGCCGGGCTCGGACATCCGAGC
>CAYVWO010000195.1:0-5637 GCA_964455495.1 uncultured Tessaracoccus sp. | reverse complement strand
CGTCGAGGTGCCGCCAAACGGCTGCGCTGGCAAGGCGAACTTGGCGCTCTGGGGAGGTGACCTGCCCGCCTACGAGGACCTGACCACTGGCGCCGAGGGGCCGCTGGTTGCCCAGCTGCAGAAGGCGCTGAAGGCCACGGGCGCGAAGATCACCGACGACAAGGGCGTGTTCGGGGCCTCCACCGCGGCCGGGGTGGCAAAGCTCTACACCGACGCCGGGTACGCGGCCCGGGAGGCGCTGCCGATGGCCGAGGTCGCGTTCCTGCCGACGCTGCCCGCCCGGGTGGTGTCGTCCACCGCCGCCCGCGGCCGCTCCGCCGCCGACGCCTCGCTCGTCGTGGCCGCCGGCAACCCCGTCGTGGTCGTCGGCCAGCCGGACCGCCAACTCACCGAGCTCGCCTCCGAGGGGGTCGCGGCGAGGATCGCCAACGAGCTGAGCGGCGAGGCCTTCGACGCGACGTTCTCGACCAACCAGGCCGCGCCCTCCGGCGCGGACGAGCAGGACGCCGCGGGCACGCCGGACGCCGCCAGCCTGGTCGTGGTCCCGAACGAGCCGCTGCCGCTGCCGTGGATCGGGGCGAACGTGCGCGTCAGCGTCGACCTCCGCACCACCGACGGCCCCGTGCTCACCGTCCCGATGGCCGCCGTCCGCACCGACGGCGGCGGGCGCACCGTCGTCACGGTGGTCGACGGCGACGCCCGGCGCGACGTCGAGGTCAGCCCGGGCGTCACGGGCGACGGCTTCGTGGCCATCGAGGGCGAGGTCGCCGAGGGCGACGAGGTGCTCGTGGGGGTGGCCTCGTGAGCACGCCCGTGATCGAGCTCGACGGGGTGGGGCGCACCTACCCCGGCCCGCCGCCCGTCACCGCGCTGACCGGCGCGACGGTGCGGATCGACGAGGGCGAGTTCGTCGCCGTCGTCGGCCCCTCGGGCTCCGGCAAGTCCACGTTCCTCAACATGCTGGGGCTGCTCGACACGCCGACGGCCGGGACGTACCGGCTGGGCGGCGTGGACACCTCGCTCCTCGGCGAGGACGCGCGCACCGGCCTGCGCGGCGCGCGGATCGGCTTCGTGTTCCAGAGCTTCCACCTGATGAACCACCGCAGCGCCGTCGAGAACGTGGAGTTGGCGATGCTGTACCAGCGGGTCGACCCTCGCGACCGCACGTCGCGGGCGCGGCGCGCGCTGGAGCAGGTCCGGCTGGGGCATCGGGCGGACGCCCTGCCCTCGCAGCTCTCCGGCGGCGAACGGCAGCGCGTGGCGATCGCCCGCGCGCTGGTCAACCGGCCGTCCGTCCTGCTGTGCGACGAGCCGACGGGCAACCTCGACTCCGCCACCGCGGGCGACGTCCTCGGGCTCATCGACGACCTCCACGCCGACGGCCTGACCATCCTCCTCATCACCCACGACCCGGCCGTCGCTGCCCGGGCCGGCCGCACCCTCACGATCCGGGACGGGAGGCTCACCGATGGCTGATCCCGCCGCCCTCCCGACGTCGCGGCTGCGGGCCAGCGACCTGGCCCACGAGGCGCTCGCCGCACTGATCGCCCGCCCGGCGCGCTCCGTGCTCACCGGCCTCGGCACGGTGCTGGGCGTCGGCACCCTCGTCACCATCCTGGGGCTGACCACCACGGCGCAGGCGCAGGTGTCGGCCCGGTTCGACGCGCTGGCGGCCACCACGGTCACGGTCGAGGACCACCACACGGCCACCCCTGTCCTCACCCCCGAGGCCGCCGACCGCGTGTCGTCGCTAGTCAACGGCGTCGAGGCCGTCGGCTACCACTGGCCCGTGAGCGGGGTCGCGGACGTCCGCGTGGTCGCCTCGCGGCCGGTGTCGTCGCGCATCCAGGTGACCGCGGCCAGCCCGGGGCTGTTCGCCGTCGTCGACGCCGCCGTGAGCAGCGGGACGCTGTTCGACCGGTTCCACGACGCGCACGCGCTGCCCGTCGCGGTCGTCGGCGAGATCGCCGCCCAGCGGCTGGGCCTGCCCGACCTCGCGCTCGCGCCCAGCGTGCTCGTCGACGACCGGCCCTACACCGTCGTCGGCGTGATCTCCGCGACGACGCGGATGCCGGACCTGCTCAGCTCGGTGATGATCCCCGCCGGGGCTGCGGAGGAGCGGTTCGGCCCGCCGTCGGGCTCCGGCGGCAACGTCGCGACGATGCTGATCGCCACCCGTCCGGGCGCGGCGCGCCAGGTGGCGGCCGAGGCGCCGTGGGTGCTGACGCCGCAGGACCTGGGCCAGGTGGAGGTCGTGCCGCCACCCGACCCGCGGACGCTGCGCGAGTCGGTGGACGCGGACCTGTCCAACCTGCTGCTCGCGCTCGCCGCCATCTGCCTGTTCATCGGCGCCGTCGGCATCGCCAACACCACGCTCGTCGCGGTGATGGAGCGGACCCCGGAGATAGGGCTGCGCCGCTCGCTCGGGGCCAGGAGCAGGCACGTCTTCGCGCAGATCATCGCGGAGTCAAGCCTGCTCGGCGTCCTCGGCGGCGTCGTCGGCGCGACCGTCGGCATCCTCGCGATCCTTGCCGTCTCCCTCGTCCAGGGCTGGACCCCGGTGCTGGAGCCGGGCCTGGTCGTCGTCGCGCCGGCCATCGGCCTGGCCGTTGGCGCCCTCGCGGGCCTGCAACCCTCGTGGCAGGCGTCGCGCATCCAACCCACCGAGGCCCTCCGGCGGTGATCGCTCAGCGCTGAAGGGCCGCGACGGGCTCGATGCGGGCGGCGCGCAGCGCGGGGTAGATCCCCGCGACGAGCCCGATGGCCAGGCCGAGGGTGGGCGTGGCAAGGAGCCAAGGCGGGACGATGGCGGTCCACTCGCGGGCGAGGCAGACGGCCACGACGACGGCGATGCCGATGGGCGCGCCGATGAGGCCGCCGATCAGCCCGAGGATGCTCGACTCGCCGACGAACTGCGCGCCGATGTGGCGCGGGGTCGCGCCGAGGGCGCGCCGCAGGCCGATCTCCGGGATGCGCTCCATGACCGAGACGGTCGTGAGGTTCGTGATGCCGAACGCGCCGACCAGCAGGGTGATCCCGGCCAGCGCGAGGAACAGCGTGGTCAGGTCTCCCCCGACCGTCTCCTGCAGCTGACGCGGGTCCGGCGGCGTGCTGACGGTGTAGGCGTCCATGCGCTCGGGGCGCAGCGCGTACGGCGCCTGCTCGCCCACGACGGCGGCGGCCCCGATCCGGGTGTCGATCGTCATCCACGGCGTCTTCTTGGGTTCGCCCCACAGCGCGAGCGCCGTCGTGTGAGGGACGATGACCCCGCCGAGCATCGACGTGTTGCGCGAGATGTCGTCGAAGATTCCGACGACGCGGAACGCGACGCCGTCGATGAACACGTTCACGTCCGGGTGGCTCATCGTCACCCCCAGTCGGTCGGCGGCGACGGAGCCGAGGACGGCGACGCGGCACTCCCGCTCGACGCAGAACCGGTCGAAGCCCCTCCCCTCCCGCAGGCTGGCCCGGCTGGCCTCCAGCAGGCCGTCGGATGCCGCGAAGATGCCGACGGCCGGCGGCCTGCCGAGCCGGTCGCGCACCACCGTCCTGCTGACGGTGAACGAGCCGTTGGTGCTCAGCTCCCACGCGACGCCCGCGGCGTTGACGCCGTCGATCCCGGCGACCCGCGCGACGCCGTCGGGCGTGAAACCCCCGACGCCGTACTGGAGGTCGAGGGGCTGGATCTCGACGGCGGTGGCGCGCAGGAACGAGAACCGGTCGGAGATCTGGCCCTGCGCGCTGGTGGTCAGGCCGAGGACGGCGACCAGCGTCGCGATGCCGAGGACGGTGCCCGCGACGGTCAGCGCGACGCGCAGGGGCCGGGAGCCGACGGCGAGGACGATCTCGCCGAGCCAGCTCCGCCAGCCCAGCCGCGAGACGGGAAGGTCGGACGACCTCCTGCGCGCCCTCGGCGCCGACCCGCACGACCACCGTCTGCCCGTCGGCCTGGGCGAACACCGCGGGGACGGGGACCGCGAGCACCGTGGCCGCGGTCGACGTCTGGGCGATGACCACGCGCACGTCGGCCCCGTTGAGGGAGGCCGGGAGCGCCTCCCCCGGCCGCAGCGAGACCGTCGAGGTCGCCAGCGTCTCCCCCTGCTCGACGGCCGTGACCTCCGCCGCCACGCTCGTGCCGTCGTCCAGGTGGATCGTCGCCGCGTTGCCCGCCTCGATGGTGGCCGCCTCCGCGGGCGGCACCATCGCCGTCACCGCCGTCTCGCCGGACGCGAGCACGACGAGCTCCTCGGTCTCGGATGACTGCCCCACCTGGGCGGCGACGCTCAGCACGGTCGCGGTCGGCGCGGGCACGAACGCCACCTCGCGCAGGTCGAGGCCCCCGCCCGACGGCGGCTCGTAGCCCGCCGCCCGGTACAGCGCCGAGACGCCCTCGGAGGTCTTGGCCGTGAACTCGTCGCCCGAGCCACTCGCGAGCGACAGCGCGCCGAGCGCCTCGTTGAGCGCGGCGGCGTCGGGGCCCTTGTCGCCCACCTTCAGGTCGCGGTACGCGGGGAACTCGCCCTGCAGCAGGAACACCGGCCTGCCGGAGACCTCGATCAGCGGCGCCCCCGCCTCCACCTGCTCCCCGGGCGCCACGGCCACCTTCGTGACCACCGACAGCGCGTCGGACGACGCCACCGGGCCCACCGAGACCGTGCGGCCGATCGCCACCGTCCCCCGCGTGACCGTCTCCCCCGCGAGCTCGCGCTCGCTCACCTCCGCGGTGATGACCGACAGCGCAGGGGACGCGGCGTCGGCGAGCTGCTGCGCCGGGGAGCGGACGGCGCGGCCGAGGAGGACCCCGATGACCATGGCGGCGACCGCCACGACCACCAGGATCACGAACGCGCGCTGGGGCCGTCCCACCCCCGCCCGGCGGGCCCGCTGGCCGTCGAGGGCGTCTGGGTTCTGCTGCGTGACCATCTATCCCTCATCCCCTTCCGCGAGGACCTCGGTCGCCCTGCGGATCACGTCGTCGAGCTCTTTCCGGATCTGGGCGAACGCCTCGGGGTTCTCCTCGATGGCGTTCGCCTGGAACGCCACCTGCGCGGCGGCCATCGCCTCGCGCACCCGGGTCTCCTCGAAACAGCGGAACATGGCGACGGCCGCCTGCTTCGCGGCCTCGCTCGGCCGTTGCAGGTCCTCCGCGCGGAACTGCTCGGGCTGCTCGTAGACGTCGGGCAGGCCCGCGTAGCCGGCCCGGGTCATGCACGCGATGTATGCGGCGGTGGCCTCCCGCGACGCCGGGGAGTCGGTCGAGCGCGGGTCCCAGAGCACGTCGCGGACCAGGTCCGGCGTCTTGACGCCGCTGGCCTCGATCACCGAGGCGCCGCCCATCAGGAGGCGGTCGGCCTCGCCGGTGCAGCCCGCCCGGCGCCCCTCCTTCGCCGCCTCGTGCCACTCCTCTTCGGTCCCGCCGAGGGCGGCGCGCTCGGCGTCGGTGAGCTTCGCGTCCCAGTCGTCGTCGCCCGGTTCGTCCGGGGCGCCCGCCCTGGCGGGGATCCCCCACGCCACCTCCCGCGCGTCCGCGAGCGTCTCGGGCGACCCGTAGCCACGGAACCGCAGGTCGGCGACGGGGCCCCACGCCGGGTGCGGCGGGGGCAGCGCGCCCGCCGCGCCTGTCCTGTTGCAAATCAG
>CAYVWO010000194.1:0-5656 GCA_964455495.1 uncultured Tessaracoccus sp. | reverse complement strand
TTGCCGGCCCGCCGCGCGCCCTTCAGCGCCGAGGCCACCGCGTTCGCCACCTGCACGCCCATGATCTCGCCGAAGGCGGACACGAAGGGCCGCTGCCAGTCCGGATCGAAGCGCTGCGCCAGGCGCTGCAGCGCGCGCGCGAGCTCGGCGTCGCCCTCGATGCGCAGGCGGCCGCTGGGCGTTGCGTGGCCGTCGTCCGCGCCGAGCATGCCCTGCAGCTGGCCGAGCAGGCCGCCGATGGTGGTGCGCACGGACAGGTCGGATTCGACCTCGTCCTCCACCGGCCCCACGCGCAGCGCCTCGCCGTCTCTGCCCCGCCCGCCCTGCTGATTGACGGCGCCCGGCGCCGCCCGATCGTGGCGTGGGCGGGGCCGTGGCCGATGGACGAACGCACCTGGGACCCCGCCCGCCGGCGCCGCGCCCACCGGTTCCAGGTGATCGACGACGCCCAGACAGCGTGGCTGCTGCTGTGCGAGGAGGACGGCTCCTGGGTGGCCGAGGGGAGGTACGACTGATGGGCTTCGACAACCCGCCGATGCCGTGGTCGGAGCTCGAGCGCACCCTGAGCGCCCCGAAGCCGAAGCCGGAACAGGGACCGGGTGACGACGTCCCGTTCTCCCGCAAGCGCGCCCCGTATGTCCCGCCACCGATCGAGCGCCCCGACGACGCGGTGCCCTACGCCGAACTCCACGCGCACTCGTCGTTCTCCTTCCTCGACGGCGCCTCCTCGCCTGCGGATCTGGTCGTCGAGGCGGAGCGGCTCGGGCTGCACGCGCTGGCGATCACCGACCACGACGGGCTCTACGGCATCAGCCGCTTCGCCGAGGCCGCCGAGCCGGAAGGGGTGCAGCTGAAGACCGTCTTCGGCGCGGAGCTCTCCCTGGAGCTGCCCGCGCCGCAGGCGGGGACCCCGGACCCCGTCGGCAGCCATCTCCTCGTTCTGGCCAACGGCGAGGAGGGCTATCACCGGCTGGCCGGGGAGATCACCAACGCCCAGCTCGCGGGCGGCGAGAAGGGCAGGCCGGTCTACGACCTCGCCGCGCTGGCCGAGGCCGGCCGCGACCACTGGGTGGTGCTGACGGGCTGCCGCAAGGGGGCCGTGCGCCGGGCGCTCCTGACCGACGGCGTCGACGCCGCGGGCCGGGAGCTCGACGAGCTCGTCGCCCTCTTCGACCGGGTTTACGTGGAGCTGACCGACCACGGCCATCCCCTGGACTCCGCCCACAACGACGCCCTCGCCGCGCTCGCGGCCGCCCGCGGGCTGCCCACCGTCGCCACCGGGAACGTGCACTACGCCACGCCCGCGCAGCATCCCTTGGCCCAGGCCGTCGCGGCCATCCGGGCGAACAGGAGCCTCGACGAGCTGGACGGGTGGCTGCCCGCCGCCGGGGCGGCCTTCCTCCGCTCCGGGGCCGAGATGACGAGGCTCTTCGCCCGCTACCCCGGGGCGGTGGCGCGCACCGTCGAGCTGGCCGACGAGCTGGCCTTCCCGCTGCGCAGGGCGAAGCCCGCCCTCCCGAAGCAGGAGGTGCCGGAGGGACATACCCCCATGTCGTGGCTCCGGGAACTGGTCGAGAGGGCCATTCCGAAGAAGTACCCCCGGCTCGACGAAGCGGGCAGGGGGCGGATCGAGCGCGAGCTGGCGGTGATCGAGGACAAGGACTTTCCCGGTTACTTCCTCATCGTCCACGATATCGTCGCCCAGGCGCACAAGCTCGGCATCCTCTGCCAGGGCAGGGGGTCGGCGGCCAACTCCGCCGTCTGCTATCTGCTGGGCATCACCGCGGTGGACTCGATCCGCTACAACCTGCCCTTCGAGCGCTTCCTCTCGGCGATGCGCGACGAGGAGCCCGACATCGACGTCGACTTCGACTCCGACCGCCGCGAGGAGATCATCCAGTGGGTCTTCGACCGCTACGACCGCACGCGCGCCGCCCAGGTGTGCAACGTCATCCAGTACCGGCCCAAGAACGCCGTCCGCGACGTCGCGAAGGCGCTCGGCTACTCGCCCGGCCAGCAGGATGCCTTCTCCCGGCGCGTCGAGCACTGGGTGCTGCCGGATCCCGACGACGAGGAGGACGGCGTTCCTCAGGGCGTGTTGGACCTGGCCACCCAGCTGCTGAAGGCGCCCCGCCACCTGGGCATCCACTCGGGAGGGATGGTGCTCACCGAGCGCCCCGTCGGGGAGGTGGTGCCCGTCGAGCACGCCCGGATGGAGAAGCGGACGGTCATCCAGTGGGACAAGGACGACGCGGCCTGGATGGGGCTGGTGAAGTTCGACCTGCTCGGCCTCGGCATGCTCGCCGCGCTGCAGCACTGCTTCACCCTCGTCCGGGAGAGCACCGGCGAGGACTGGGGGCTCGCGACCATCCCCAAGGAGGAGGCGGGCGTCTACGACATGCTGTGCCGCGCGGACGCCATCGGGGTCTTCCAGGTGGAGTCGCGCGCGCAGATGGGGCTGCTGCCGCGGCTGCGCCCGCGGGCGTTCTACGACCTGGCCATCGAGATCGCGCTGATCCGCCCCGGCCCCATCCAGGGCGGGGCGGTGCACCCGTTCGTGCGCCGCAAGCTCGGTCAGGAGAAGGTCACCTACGCCCACCCCAAGCTCGAGCCGGTGTTGAGGCGCACCCTAGGGATCCCGGTCTTCCAGGAGCAGCTGATGCAGATGGCCATGGCCGTCGGCGAGTGCACGGGCGAGGACGCGGACCTGCTGCGCCGCGCGATGGGCTCCAAGCGCGGCGTGGAGCGGATCGAGTCGCTGAAGAAGAAGCTCTACGAGGGCATGAAGCGCAACGGGCTGACCAGGGACGTCGCGGACCAGATCTACGCCCAGATCCAGGCGTTTGCGAACTTCGGCTTCGCGGAGTCGCACTCGCTGAGCTTCGCGCTGCTGGTCTACGCCAGCTCCTGGCTCAAGCTGCACTATCCGGCCGCGTTCCTCGCCGGGCTGCTGCGCTCGCAGCCGATGGGCTTCTACTCCGCCGCCACCCTCACCGCCGACGCCCGCAGGCACGGCGTCGAGGTGCGCCGTCCCGACCTGCGGCACTCGGGCGTCGGGGCCGGGCTGGAGCCGTTGGGCGGGGACAGGGGCCCGACGGGGAGAGACGCCTGCCTCGCCGTCGAGCAGCCTCCGGTCCCGGAGTTCGACCCCTCCGCCCCCGACCTCGGCGCGGAGCATCGCCGCGACGGCAACTTCGCGGTCAGGCTGGGGCTGGCGGGCGTGCGCGGGATCGGGGAGAAGGTGGCACAGCGCATCGTCGCCGAGCGCGACGCCGTCGGCCCTTACTCGTCCATGGAGGACCTCGCCCGACGGGCAGGGCTCGACGAGGAACAGCTCGCGGCCCTTGCCACGGCGGGCGTCTTCGACGGCCTGGGGCTGAGCAGGCGGCAGGCCCTCTGGCGGTCGGGCACCGCCGCGCTGGACCAGGAGGGGACGCTGCCGGGGCTCATCGCGCCGCTGCAGCCGCCGCTCTTCGACGGCCAAACCGGCCTCGAGGTGCTCTCCGACGACCTCTGGGCCACCGGGATCTCGACCTCCGACCACCTGCTCGCCCACCTGCGGCCGCACCTCGACGAACGCGGCGTGTGCGCCTCCGACACGCTGTGCTGGGTCGAACCCGGCAGCCGGATCCGCGTCGCGGGCCTCGTCACGCACCGGCAGCGGCCGTCGACGGCGTCGGGCATCACCTTCCTCAACCTCGAGGACGAGCACGGGCTGGTGAACATCGTCTGCTCCGCCGGCGTCTGGTCCCGGCACCGTCGGCTGCTGCGTGAATCCCGCGGCCTGATCATCCGCGGCATCCTCGAGCGCTCCCCAGAGGGGGTGGTCAACCTGCTCGCCGAGCAGGTCGAGCCCCTGCCGGTCACGGTCCGGCACACCTCGCGCGACTTCCATTAGGAGGGAGATTCGACACCAAGACTGGTACCAAATCTCCCAGCTAACGGGGCCTGAGGATCAGCGTTCGATCTGGCTGCCGATCAGGTCGGCGAGCCGTGCGGCGTCGGCGTCCGTCCACCCCGGGGAGGGAAGGATCCTCGCCCAAGCGAGGACGGGGGTCTGGCCGAACTCGTGGCCTTGGCCGTCGGGCACCGCGCTGGCGACGAATTGGTCGGCCGCAAGCTGCAGCCAGGTGACCACCGGGAGCCAGCGCACCTCGGGCAGCACGTCGCGCCCGCGCGGCTCGCGCAGCCAGTCGGGCTTCTCGACGGCGAGCGACCAGTCCCACCAGGTGATCGGGTCGTTGGCGTGCTGGAGGTAGCCGACGCGCGGCTGCGGCCAGTCGCCGCCGGACCGGTCCCAATCGTCGACGGTGTCGGCGAAACGGACGTTGCGGCCCCGCTGGTAGGTGGGGAGTACCGCGGGCGTTCCGGGGTCGCGTTCCTCGGTGAACCGCGCCCAAAGCCGGTTGTTGCCCGTCGGGCCGACGAACAGCGCGCCCGAGGTGCGCGCCACCAGGTCCTGAGCCCCGCCGAAGGCGGCCTCGCCGCCGAACGAACCGAGGCTCTCGCCGCTGACCACCAGCAGCGGGCGCCGGTCCTCAGGCAGCTCCAGCCAATGGGCGTAGACGCCCTCGAACAGGAGCCGACCCGCGTCCTGCGCACGCTGGGTGTCGACCAGGAAGGAGAGCCAGCTCGGCAGATAGGAGTATTGGAGGCTCACCGTGGCGACGTCGCCGCCCCACATGTACTCCAGCGCGCGCACCTGGTTCTCGTTGACCCAGCCGCGCCCGGTCCCGGTGGCCACGTTGAGCACCGCCCGGTCGAACCCGCCGAGCCGTTCCAGCTCGGCGACGGCGCGGTCGGCCTGCCCGCGAAGCTCGACCAGCCGATTCCCGCCGACCCCGACGTACGCGCGAACCGGCTCTACGGCGTCGGTGCCCGTGAACTCGGACACCTGCGCCGCCGTCGGCGCGCCGGAGATGAACAGCCGACCCTGGCGGCCGAGGTCCTCCCAGCTGACCTCCGACGCCGGCCCTGCCGAAAGATGCGGGCTCGTGGGAGCCGGGGTGTCGGTGCGGAACTCGTCGTTGATCACCATGAACGCGCCGTCGAGCGTCGACAGCAGCCGGCCGGTGAGGTAGCCGTGGATGCCGAGCGCGAGCGCCGCCGCCACGACCGCCGCGCCGAGGACCCCCGCCACCTTGGCCGGCATGATCCGCCCCGCGAACCTGCCGAGCCCACGACCCGCGGCGCGCACGAGGCGCGAGATCGCGAGCAGCACCGTGGCCACGACGACGGCGACCAGCACGATCATCGGCACGTCGGCGAAGGTCGATGCCGGGACCTCGACCGCCGCGCCCATCCGCTGCTGCGACTGGACGTGCAGCACCAGCGCGACGACGCTGCCGAGCCCGCCGACGACGGCGAGCACCCGCCACGCGATCGTGCGCCGCCTGCCCTTCAGCGTGAACCCGAGGGTCCTGACCATCCAACCGGCGAGCGCGCCGACGGCGTAGGCGAGCATCGCGACGACGGCGCACAGCGCGCCCTGGATGATCGCGGAGCGGGGGAGCAGCGACGGCGTGAGCGCCAGCCACGCGCCCAGCATCGCGGCGCAGGCGGGCGCGAATGGGACCCGCAGCCGGGGGATGTTGGCCATGGGGCGAATCCTCCCACGGCGGAGAGCTGAACCTGGCCGCGACCCACGACACGGAGC
>CAYVWO010000193.1:0-5690 GCA_964455495.1 uncultured Tessaracoccus sp. | reverse complement strand
GGCAGCCACCAGTTCCTCGTCGACGACTTCGCGGTCGCCGTCGCGCACCGCTCCCTCCCCCCGGTCAACGCCTGGGAGGCCGCGCGGTACACGCTGCCCGGCATCGTCGCCCACCAGTCCGCGCTCCAGGGCGGCGTGCGGCTGCCCGTCCCCGACTTCGGGGACGCGCCTCAGGGCTAGGAACCTCTCATGCGGGCACGCGCGCAACCCTCGATTAGGATGACGCGCGTGCCCGCCCCCTCTCCCGCAAAGCCCGCCGCCACGAGGAACGACGTGGCGCGGCTCGCGCGGGTCAGCCCCGCGGTCGTCAGCTACGTCGTGAACCGCTCCAAGCGCGTCTCTCCCGAGACCGAGGCGCGGGTCCGTCAGGCCATCGCGATGCTGGGATATCGGCCGAATTCGGCGGCCCGGTCGCTGCGCCTCGGCTCGACCGAGACGCTCGGCATGCTGGTCCCGGACACCACGAACTCCTACTTCGCCAGCCTCGCCCACCAGGTGGAACTGGCCGCCATCCGTCGCGGCCGCGACCTCATCGTCGGCAATTCCGACGGCTCACTCGAGGCGGAGCGCCGCCTCCTCGACCACTTCACCGCGCGTCGCGTCGACGGCGTGCTGCTCTGCAGCAGCGTGTTCCGGCCGGACATCAGCAGCCTCCGCGCCGACAACATCCCCGTCGTCCTGCTCAACCACGCGGCGGACGCCCCGGGAGTCGCGTGGATCGGGGCCGACCTCCGGCTGGGCGCGCGGCTCGCCGTCGAGCATCTTGCCGGGCACGGCCACCGCAGGATCGGGCTCGTGATCGGCACCACCACCGACGACGTCCAGGACGCCCGACACGCCGGTTGGTCCGAGGCCATCGACACGCTCGGCCTGGAACGTGGCCCGGTCGTGAGCGTGGGGTTCAACAGCCGGGGCGGCTACGAGGCGGGCAGGCAACTGCTCGCCGACGGCGACGTGCCGCCCGCGCTCTTCGTGAGTTCCGACCGGCAGGCGATCGGCCTGTTGCTCGCGATGCACGAGGCGGGCGTGAGGGTGCCGGACGACGTCGCGATCGTCGGCTTCGACGGCGCGGAGGACGGCGAGTACAGCTGGCCCCCGCTCACGACCGTCGCCCAGCCCATCGAGCAGATGGCGCGGACCGCCGTCGACCTGATGATCGACGGCGCCGGCGACGATGTCAACCAGGTGTTCCCGCCGACGCTGCTCGTGCGCCGCTCCTGCGGCTGCTAACCGACCCGCTCCAACTCGAAGAGCACGGCCGTAGACGGCTGCAGGTACGGGGCCCGCAGGCCCACCGTCGCGAGGTGGGCGCCGGAGGCCTCGAGCGGCTCCTCGGCCCAGGCCGTCTGGTGCGTGGCCGGGAGAAGCTGCCGATCGACGACCGTGACGCGGTAGCGGGCCTCGGGGTCGAGGCCCGGGAAGCGCAGCCGGCCGAGGCTCGCCGAACTGGTGACGCGCAGCATGGAGAGCGAGAATATCGCCTTGTCAGCGGCGACGACGCCCTTGAAGTAAACCTCGGGATCGGCCAGGTCGGCGCGGACGAGCCTTCCGGTGCAGATGGTGTCGCGGTTCCTCTTGTACCAGTCGACCCACCAGCCGAGCTGCGCGAACTCCTCGTCGGTGGCCGTCGTCAGGTCCCACTCGATGCCGAAGTGCCCGAACACGGCGGTGGCCGCGCGGAAGTTGAGGTCGTGCCAGCGGGCCGTGGTGTGCGACCGGCCGGAGGCGACGTGACTGCCCATCAGCTCCATGGGGAGCAGTTGGCCGGTCCACCACAGCAT
This sequence comes from uncultured Tessaracoccus sp., assembly GCA_964455495.1. GTDB lineage: Bacteria > Actinomycetota > Actinomycetes > Propionibacteriales > Propionibacteriaceae > Arachnia. Next base: position 3,909 of record CAYVWO010000193.1, on the reverse strand, counting down.
GCGCTGCCGCTCCTCCGGGTCGATGTTGTCCGACACCCAGACGCGCTCCGCGCGCTCCATCACCTCGAGGTCCACGCGGGCGCCGCCGGACGAGCACGACTCCCACTCCATGTGCGGGAACCGGGACCGCAACTCGTCGAGCAGGCGGTAGAAGGCCCTCGTCTGCGCGGAGACCCCCGGCCGGCCCGACGGGGACGTGCCGGCGTCGATCAGGTCGCGGTTGTGGTCCCACTTGATGTAGTCGATGTGGTTGTCCGTGAAGACCGCGCTCAGCTGCTCCAGCACGTGCCGATAGGCGCCGGGGATCGCGAGGTTCAGCACCTGCTGATGGCGCGCCTCGATGGGCAGCCGGCCGTGGCCGGGCTGCATGATCCACTCGGGATGTGCCCGCGCCAGGTCGGAGTCCGGGTTCACCATCTCCGGCTCGACCCACAACCCGAACTGCATGCCGAGCCCGCGCACGTGGTCGATGAGGGGCGCGAGGCCGTCCGGCCACGCCTCCGCGCTGACGACCCAGTCGCCGAGCCCGGAGTGGTCGTCCCTGCGGGAGCCGAACCAGCCGTCGTCGAGGACGTAGCGCTCGACGCCGAGCGCCGCGGCGCGATCTGCCAGGTCCTTCAGGCGCGCGAGGTCGTGGTCGAAGTAGACGGCCTCCCACACGTTCAGCGTCACGGGACGGGCGGTGTCCGGGTGAACGGGGAGCGCTCGAAGGTGGTCGTGGAACCGCGCCGCCTGCTGGTCGAGGCCGTTCGCGTAGGCGAAGTAGACCCAGGGCGTCGCGTAGGACTGGCCGCGCGCCAGGTCGCCCTCGGCGGGCAACAACAGTTCGCCGCCGCCGATGACGCTCGCGCCGAGGTAGTCGCGCTGGGCCTGGTGGATGTGGTTGCCGCTGAAGGCGGTGTGCACGCCCCAGACCTCGCCGCCGCGGTAGCCGAAGCCCTGGACGCCGAGGCTCAACACGTAGGCGGAGTTCGCGCCCGTGCGCCCGATCCTGCCCTCGCGGCGGTGCGACCCCTGGTTCAGCACGCCGCGCTGCGCCGCGCGCTCGTTGCCCCACCGGCCGCCGAAGTCGAGGATCTCGCGCGCCTCGCTCGGTACGGGCAGGTTCACCGTCAGCTCGTCGACGCGATAGGTCGTCTCGCCGAGGTTGGTCAGCTCGGCCTTCGCGCGCACGAGGCCCGACGGCAGGAGCTCGACGACGAGCCGCATGCCGAGCCCGGAGTCGGACGCCTCGGCGCGATACTCGACGGCGGAGGCGCCCGCGTCCACGAGCCGGCCGCCCAGCGGCACGCCGTCGATGCTCGCGCCGGCCAGGCTCCAGTCCGGGCTCCAGTCGGCCCCGTCGCGGGAGCCGACGAGGCCGGGGGTGCCGGTCCAGCCGAACCGGGCCTCGGGGACGACGCCGAGGATCAGGCCGGTGTCGGGCGCGTTGGGGGCCACCGCCCAGCGGTCGGCGAGCGCGAGGGCCGCCACGTCGTCGTCGGTCAGGGGGCCGGGATCGGCGCCCCAGTGGAGCACGCGCGGCAGGCCGCCGTCCTTGCTGACAAGCACGAGCGCGACACCATCCGCGCGCAGGCACACCCGAGTATCCATGTTCTTCTCCGCCTTCTCCCAGCAATCCGGCCCGAGTCTAGCGGCCGCGAAGCCCGCGTGGTGACACGAGTCACTTTAGGGTCACCGACTCAGCCGCGCGGCTGGTTCTCCCCGAGCTCCTCGGGCGGGAGGTACGCCGTCGGCTCGTCTACGGCAGCGGCGAGCAGCGGGGTCAGCAGCATCTTCGCCTCGTAGCCGTTGAACGAGCGCCGGTACGCGCCCACCGACTCCCAGCGGCCGACCAGCGCCCACAGGTCCGGGTCGTCGAGGTTGCGGACCAGCTCGATCCCCAGGCACCCGGGGCGCTCGCCCCACCATGCGGCGACGGCGCGCGCCTCCGCCTCGAAGGCGGGCCCGGGGGCTTGAAACCGAATCACGGCGAGCATGCCGCCACCCTACCGAGACTCCGAGGCCGACGGCTTCGCTGCGGCGAAGCCGACCGCCGCGAGCGCCTGACACGTGCCAGAAATGACCAGACACGTGTCAGGTGGCCCTTTTTAGGCTATGTTTCTCGCAGAGCGGCCCAACGCCGGGCCCTCTGAGAGGAGAAAAATGAGCCAATCACGAGGACGGATCGGGCTTATCGCCGTGAGCGGCCTGGTCCTGAGCCTGGCTCTGACAGGCTGTCTGCAGGACCCGAACCCGCGGGCCGGGGGCTCCGGAGCAGGAGGCGGCGGCATCGCGCAGGGCGGCAGCGCTGACGGCGACAAGGTCGTGACCGTGCTCGGCGCCTTCGGCGGCGACGAGGCGGTCGGCTTCCGCGAGTCGCTGGCGAAGTTCGAGGCCGAGTCCGGCATCAAGGTCGAGTACAACAACTCCACCGACTTCACCACCATCATCAAGGCCCGCGTGCGCTCCGGCGACACGCCCGACATCGCGATCTTCCCGCAGCCCGGTGGCCTCATCGAGCTGGTGAACGAGGACCAGATCCAGGCGATCGACACCTACCTGAACTACGACGAGATCAACTCGACGCTGATCCCCGGCTTCCTCGATGCCGCCCGGGTCAACGGGCGCGTCTACGGTGCGCCGATGCGCATGGCCGTCAAGTCCATCGTCTGGTACCCCGAGTCCTACAAGGACACCGGCAATCCGACCGAGTTCGCGTCCGTTCAGGAGATGCAGAAGGTCGGCGAGGAGCTCTACGCCGATGGCACCACCCCGTGGTGCGTGGGCTTCGAGTCCGGCCCCGGCACCGGCTGGCCGGGCACCGACTGGATCGAGGAACTGGTCCTGCGCATGTGGGGCCCGGACGTCTACGACCAGTGGACCAGCCACAAGATCCCCTTCAACGACGAGCGCATCGTCCAGTCCTTCGAGGAGATGGACAAGCTGCTGCTGGCCGACGGCACCTCCTACGGCGGGCGCAAGGGCATCCTCGCCACGGCGTTCGGCGACGCGATGAACCCGGCCTTCGAGAGCCCCGCGAAGTGCTACTGGATGCGCCAGGGCAACTTCATCTCCGGCTTCTTCCCCAAGCCCGTCCAGGCCGAGCTGGACACGGCGGTCGGCACCACCGTGTTCCCGCCCTTCGAGGGCGGGTTCCCCGGCCAGCCGATCCTCGGCGGCGGCGACATCGCCGCGCTGTTCAACGGCGACGACCCCGACGCCATCGAGGTCATGAAGTTCATGACCAGCGACAAGTTCGGCGGAGAATGGGCGAAGAAGGGCGGCTGGCTCTCGCCGCACAAGACGTTCGACGGCTCGAACTACCCCGACGAGACCACCCGCAGCATCGCCGAGATGGCCGCCAACGCGGACGTCTTCCGCTACGACGGCTCCGACCTGATGCCCAACGCCGTCGGCGGCGGCACCTTCTGGAGCGGCATGGTCGACTTCACCTCCGGCGCGAAGACCGCGCAGCAGGTTGCCGACGACATCGAGAAGTCGTGGCCCCAGTGATGAGCGCCGCAACAGTCGCGGCCTCAGGGCCGCCCACAACCGACAAGGCGCAAACCGCGGCCGACCCGAAGCGGATCCTGGTCGGCGCGGTCACGATGATCGCCTACTACCCGCAGTGGTTCGCCGTGGGCATGCCGGTCTTCGACAAGATCATCCAGGCCCTGCTCGCCATGGTGCTCGGCATCGGCGGCGCGGTGCTGTTCTTCTACTGCATGAACGTCTTCGTCGAGGGCCTGCCGGGACGGCTCGGCCAGTTCCTGATGCCGTACGCCTGGATCCTTCCCGGCTACTTCACCATCGGCCTGCTCCTGCTGTACCCCGCCATCCAGACGGTCAACTACTCGCTCGCCAACGAGGACTCGACGGCCTACGTCACGCCGATCTACAAGAACTTCCAGGACGTGTTCGCGGACG
>CAYVWO010000192.1:0-5697 GCA_964455495.1 uncultured Tessaracoccus sp. | reverse complement strand
AAGGAGGGTGGTACCGCGGGCCTCGGCTCGTCCCTTCAACCGATGAAGTTGAAGAAGGGATCCTCCGATGACCGCCTCCCCCGGATACCGGGCCGTGCCCGCCCAGGTCGACTTCCCCGCGCTCGAGCACGAGATCCTCGCGCTGTGGGCCGAGCGGGGCACGTTCGAGGCGTCGCTGGAGCGGACCAAGGGCGGCGAGCCGTGGACGTTCTACGAGGGGCCGCCCACCGCCAACGGCATGCCCGGCACGCACCACATCGAGGCGCGCGTCTTCAAGGACCTGTTCCCGCGCTTCAAGACGATGCAGGGCCGCCACGTCGAGCGCAAGGCCGGCTGGGACTGCCACGGCCTGCCCGTGGAGCTCGCCGTCGAGAAGGAGCTGGGCTTCTCCGGCAAGGCCGACATCGAGGCCTACGGCGTCGAGGCGTTCAACGCGAAGTGCCGCGAGTCCGTGCTGCGCCACGTCGATGCCTTCAGCGAGCTGACCGAGCGCATGGGCTACTGGGTGAACCTCGACGACGCCTACGTCACCATGACGTCGGACTACGTGCAGTCGCTGTGGTGGGCCTTGAAGCAGATCTTCGACAAGGGGCTGCTGCAGGAGGACTACCGCGTGGCGCCGTACTGCCCGCGCTGCGGCACCGCCCTGTCGGACCACGAGCTGGCGCAGGGTTACGAGGAGATCACCGACCCGTCCATCTACGTCCGCTTCCCGCTGACCTCCGGCCCGCTGGCCGGCGACGTCGACCTGCTCGTGTGGACGACGACGCCGTGGACGCTCGTGTCGAACACCGCCGTCGCGGCGCGCGCGGACGTGACCTACCGCGTCGCCACGCACCCCGACCAGCGCGCCGTCGTGATCGCCGAACCCCTCGCCGACAAGGTGCTGGGCGAGGAGTGGACGCTGACCGATGCCTTCACCGGCGCGGAGATGGAGCGCTGGGCCTACCAGCGGCCGCTGGAGCTGGTGGCGTTCCCGGAGCCGGCGCACTTCGTCGTGCTCGCCGACTACGTCACCACCGACGACGGCACCGGCCTCGTCCACCAGGCCCCCGCGTTCGGCGAGGACGACATGCTCGTCTGCCGCGCCTACGGCCTGCCGTTCGTGAACCCCATCCGCAAGGACGGCACGTTCGAGGCCGACCTGGCTCTCGTCGGCGGCGCGTTCTTCCGCGACGCCAACGCCCCCATCCTCGACGACCTGGCCGCGCGCGGGATCCTGTTCCGCAAGGTCGACTACGAGCACTCCTACCCGCACTGCTGGCGCTGCCACACCGCGCTGCTCTACTACGCCATGCCGTCGTGGTACATCCGCACCACCGCGATCAAGGACGAGCTGCTCGCGCAGAACGAGGCGACGATCTGGCACCCGGACAACATCAAGCACGGCCGCTACGGCGACTGGCTGAACAACAACATCGACTGGGCGCTCTCGCGCAGCCGCTACTGGGGCACGCCGCTGCCCGTCTGGCGCAACGTCGACGACGAGGCGGACCTGATCTGCGTCGGCTCCCTCGCCGAGCTGGGCGAGCTGACCGGCCGCGACCTGGCCGACCTCGACCCGCACCGCCCGTTCATCGACGACGTCGTGATCGAGCGCGAGGGGAAGACGTATCGTCGCGTCCCCGAGGTGATCGACGCGTGGTTCGACTCCGGCTCGATGCCGTTCGCGCAGTGGGGCTACCCGCACGCGCCCGGGTCGGCGGAGCTGTTCGCGGAGCGCTACCCCGCCGACTTCATCTGCGAGGCCATCGACCAGACCCGCGGCTGGTTCTACTCGCTGATGGCGGTGGGCACGCTCGTGTTCGACGAGTCGAGCTACCGCAACGTCGTGTGCCTGGGCCACATCCTGGCCGACGACGGGCGCAAGATGAGCAAGCACCTCGGCAACGTGCTGGAGCCCATCCCGCTGATGGATCAGCACGGCGCCGACGCGGTGCGCTGGTTCATGGCGTGCTCCGGGTCGCCCTGGTCGGCGCGCCGCGTCGGCCACCAGGCGATCGGCGAGACGGTCCGCAAGGTGCTGCTGACGTACTGGAACACCGTCGCGTTCCACTCGCTGTACGCGCGCGCCGCGGGGTGGACGCCGTCGGGCGAGGCGCCGCCGGTCGCCGAGCGGCACGTGCTCGACCAGTGGCTGACGTCGGCGACGCAGCAGCTCATCGTCGACGCCACCGAGTCGCTCGAGGCCTACGACACGCAGCGCTACGGGCAGGCGCTGGCCGGGTTCATCGACGCACTGTCGAACTGGCACGTCCGCCGCTCGCGCCGTCGGTTCTGGAACGGCGAGCCGGGCGCGCTGTGGACGCTGCACGAGACGCTCGACGCGCTGACGAGGCTCTTGGCCCCGATCATGCCGTTCGCCACCGAGCGCGTCTGGCAGGACCTGTTCTACGCGGCCGACCCGGAGGGGCCGTCGTCGGTGCACCTCGCGCCCTGGCCGACGGCCAACGAGTCGCTGATCATCCCCGCGCTGAGCGAGGCGATGGAGCTGACCCGCCGCACCGTCGAGCTCGGTCGCTCGGCGCGCGCCGAGTCGAAGGTGAAGATCCGCCAGGCGCTGGGCCGGATGCTGGTGCCCTCAGCCATCTTCGCGAAGCTCTCTCCGGAGCTGCAGGACGAGATCAAGGCGGAGCTGAACGTCGAGCGCATCGAGTCGTTCGCGTCCGCCGGCGACCTCGTCGACCACTCCGCGAAGGGCAACTTCCGCAACCTCGGCAAGCGGTTCGCGAAGCGCACCCCGCTGGTGGCGAAGGCGATCGCGGAGCTGGACGCGTCCTGGCTCGCCGAGCAGCTGCGCGACGCCGGCCGCGCCGTGATGCAGTTCGACGGCGAGGACGTCGAGCTGACGGCCGACGACGTGATCGTGACCGAGCGCCCGCGCGAGGGCTGGTCGGTGGTCAACGAGCAGGGCGAGACCGTCGCGCTGGACCTGGAGCTGACGCCGGAGCTGATCCTCGCCGGCCTGGCCCGCGAGGTGATCCGGTTCGTGCAGGAGGCCCGCAAGCGCGCCGGCCTGGACGTCTCGGACCGCATCGCGCTGGTCGTCGAGGCCGGGCCGGACCTGGCCGAGGCCGTCGCCGCGCACCGCGACCTGATCGCGTCGGAGGTGCTGGCTGTGGAGCTGATCCAGGACGAGGTCGACTCCCCCACCGATGAGGACCAGGAGTTGAACCTGAGGATCGCGCTGAAGAAGGCGTAACCACCAGGTCAACGTGGCCGACTAATCCAGCGCCAGCACCGCCCTCAGGGCATTCTCGACGGCGGCGAGTTCGTGAGCGTCGAGGCGACCGGCGAAGTCACCGAGCCTCACCTGCGGGTCCACGGCAGCGAGCTGTTCGACGAGGACCCTCATCTTCACGCCGTCGATCTCGATCTCCGGGCGGAACGACGCGGCGCGGCGGCCCGTCGAGGTCGGGGCCACCACCCAGGTTGAGAGCGGCAGGTCGTCCGACTGCAGGACCACGGCGTAACGCGGCCCGGCCTGCTCGTGGCCGACCGCGTCGCGCGCGGCCTTCAACCGGTAGAGGTCACCACGCACGGAGTCCCTCCATCTCCGCTGCGAGCCCGAGAGAGGCAGCGACGTCGTCGGGGTCGTTGCGCAGCTCCTCGGCCTCGGCACGCAACCGAGCCCGGCGCTGGGCCCGCTCCGCGTCCAGGATGGCGGCACGCGTGGCGTCCGAGCGAGACCTGCCGTCCTGAGTGAGCGCGCCCAACGCCCGCTCGACCTCTTCATCCGTGCGGATCGTAAGTGTCGCCATGGTGCAGATCGTACTACGGCACGCGCTCGGCGACACCCAGCACCGAGAAGTTGAGCACCCCGGCGCACGCTCACCCAGCGAACAGGCCGCGGGGTCGTACTTCCGCTGGGGAATAAGCTGAGGCCACCAACATCAGGAGGTACTCATGAAAATCACCGGCTCCATCGCCGCTGCTACGTTTGCCGTCGCCCTGCTGGTCGGGTGCGGCTCGCCAGCCCCGTCCACCCCATCCGGGCCGGCCTCGACACCGCCATCGGCGGCCGCGCCGGCGCCCTCGCCGACGGAGACCACCTCAGCGCCCGACGGTGGGACGGACGTGGCCGTCGACGAGTTCCTGCAGCGCGTCAGCGGCGTGGAGATGACGAGCTACGTCATGGATATGGAGATGTCCACGACCGTCGAGGGGGCCCCCATGACGATCACCACGTCTGGCAGCTTCGACAACAGCGACTCCGATAGCCCGAACTCACACATGCAGATGGACATCTCGGGCATGAAAGTGGAGATGATCCTCGTCGACGGCGAGGCCTTCATCAAGATGGCGCTGCTCGGCGATCAGTGGATGAAGATGGATCCGGAGGACGCGGCGGAGATGGCCGGGACCTCCGGGCCCGACATCGGCCAGTGGACCGAGGACTACGCCAAGAACATCGAGAAGGTCGAGAAGATCGGCGAGGAGGATCTGGACGGCGTAGCCGCGACGCACTACCGGCTCACGCTGCGGCCCGAGGCGCTGGGCGAGCTCGGCATGAAGGATGCCGGCATCACGGCGACCGGCGTGGTCTTCGACGTCTGGGTCGACGGCGACGGCTTCACCCGGAAGTTCGCGATGGACATGGACGGCGACGTGCCCGTGGCCATGACGGCGACGCTGAACGACATCAACGAGCCCGTGACCATCGAGGCTCCCGAAGACTGGGTGGAGATGCCCAGCTAGCAAGTAATGGCCAAGGGGCGTCGAGGCCGCCAAGCGGAGTGGATCGCGTCGCCGGCGGGACTCAATCAGCTCGAAGTGTAAAATTTGCAGCAATTTACACTTCATTTACAGTTGCGCTCCAGGGGCGGTCTTGTGACGGCTGCCGCCTAGTGCCGCGTATCGAAAGTACCTCCCTCCGACGCGCGACACTCGTGTCCTGTCAGGACACTAGCCCAGGTCGACCTTCGCCTCGGCGTGGGTGACGCCCGCCTGGCGAAGGCAGCTCTCCAGCACGCGCATCACCTCGAGGGTGTCGTGGAGCGGCATCGTCGGCGACTCGGTCGAGCCCTCGGCGATCCGCTGCGTCACCTCGGCGAACTCGTGGCTGTATCCGCCGCCGGTGGGGCGGGCCTCGATGATGCGCGGGAGCACGCCCGCGCGATGGACGGAGATGGTCGTCGGGTGGTGGAACCGCGGCTCGACCTCGATCCAGCCCTTGGTGCCGACGATCGTCATGCGGCCGGGGCCGGGGCCGTCGAAGCCGCAGGCCAACGACGACATGCCGCCGCCGGTGTGGCCCAGGTTGATGCTTGCGGCCTTGTCGATCCCGGTCGGGTATAGGCGCGTGAGGCAGTCGACGGAGCGGACGTCGCCGAGGAAGGCCTGCGCGAAGTTCACGACGTAGACGCCGAGGTCGAGGATGGCGCCGCCGCCGAGGTCCTTCTCGAACAGGCGGTGGCCGGGCTCGTAGTCGCGGGCCGCGTACAGGTCGCCTTGGACGGCGATGATCTCGCCGATCCTGCCCCACGCGACGACCTCCCTCGCCGCCGCGACGACCGGCTGGAACCGCGTCCACATGGCCTCCATTGCGAAGACGCCCTTCGCGCGGGCCGCGTCGACGACCTGCTGCGCGCCCGCGAGCGTGGCGGTGAACGCCTTCTCGACGAGGACGGACTTGCCGTTCTCGATGGCCGCGAGGGCGATGTCACGGTGGTAGGGGTGCGGCGTCGCGATGTAGAC
>CAYVWO010000191.1:0-5708 GCA_964455495.1 uncultured Tessaracoccus sp. | reverse complement strand
GGCTACGCGCTGATGGAGACCTCCAAGCGCAAGGAGGAGGCCTGGCAGTGGCTGAAGTACTGCGTCTCCGTCGAGGGCATGCGGATCGCGCACCCCAAGCCGGACTCGTCGCTCCCGAGGAGGACCCTCAACGACGAGCTCTACGGCGCGGGGATCGGGCCCAAGCACTGGAACGTGTTCTACGACACGCTCGACAAGTTCCCGACCACCGGCCCCATGCCGGCGCCGCCGCAGCAGGCCGCCGTCGAGTCGGCGCTCGTCAAGAACGTGGTCACGACGATCACCAACGGCAAGGCCGGGGTGCGGCGCGGTTTGGAGACCATGCAGCGTGACCTTGAGATCGCACTGGGAGGACGCTGATGTCTGCCACCGCAACCAACGCACAGCCGAAGCGTGACGCCCTGTCCCGCAAGAACGGCAAACTGATCTGGATCTTCCTCGCGCCGACGCTGATCGGCCTGGGGCTGTTCAACTTCCTGCCGATCATCGGGTCGACGGTGCTGGCCTTCTTCCAATGGGACATCATCACCGCGCCGAAGTTCGTCGGCATCGACAACTTCGCCAACATGGCGACAAACCCCACCATCAGGGTGTCGTTCCTGAACACCATCGGGTTCGTCGTCGTCGCCGTGATCATCCAGCTGGCGGTCGCGCTCGGGCTCGCGCTCCTGGTGCAGTCCAAGATGCCGGGGTGGCTGCGGAACTTCTTCCGCTCCGCGCTGTTCTTCCCGCTGATCCTGTCGGCCGCGTCCGTGTCGCTCATCATGGCCTACCTCTTCAACCAGGAGTTCGGCCTGATCAACCACGTGCTCGGCTGGATCGGGATCGGGCCCATCGGGTGGCTCACCACCGGATTCGGGGCGAAGGTCGTCGTGCTCATCGTGTACGTCTGGCAGAACTTCGGGCTGACGTTCCTGCTGTTCATCGGCGGCATCGCGGGCATCCCCAAGGAGGTCTACGAGGCGTCGTCCATCGACGGCGCGACGGGCTGGTCCCAGTTCCGTCACATCACCATTCCGCTGATCAGCCCGACGACGCTGGTGGCGTCGGTCATGGCCATCATCAACGCGCTGCAGATCTTCGACCAGCCCTGGGTTCTCACCCGCGGCGGGCCCGGTGACGAGACGCGAACCGCGGTGATGGTGATCTACGAGTCGGCGTTCCGGCAGCTCGACTTCGGCGGCGCCTCCGCCATCGGCATCGTGCTGACGCTGCTGATCATGTTGGTCACGGCGCTCCAGTTCAAGCTCAGCCAGCGATTCGTCTTCTACGGGTGAGGGGAACGGTTATGTCAATCGAAGCAGTAGAGAAGAAGTCCTCCGGCCTCAAGCTGGGCACAATCGGCAAGTACATCCTCCTGGGCCTCGGCGCGTTCCTCACGCTCGGTCCCATGATCTGGACGGCCTACACCGCGCTCACCCCCACCGATGTGGAGACGGGCAAGACGATGGTCGGGTTCTCCGCGTTCGCGGACGTCTTCGACCGGGTCCCGTTCTGGCTGTTCTTCTGGAACAGCGCCCTCGTGACGCTGCTCGTCGCGGCCGGGCAGATGGTGAGCGCCGCCATGGCGGGCTACGTGTTCGCTCGGTTCCAGTTCAAGGGCAAGAACCTCCTGTTCGGCCTTGTGCTCGCCACGATGATGGTGCCGATGCAGGTGACCATCGTCCCGGTCTTCATGCTCATCCGTGGCATGGGCCTGGCCGACACCCTGCTGGCCCTGATCATCCCCGCCCTGCCGACGGCGTTCGGCACCTTCCTGATGAGGCAGTACTTCATGGGCCTGCCTGCGGAGCTGGGCGAGGCGGCGGAGATCGACGGCGCGGGCCCGTGGCGGACGTTCTTCGGCATCTACATGCCGTTGGCCACTCCCGGGCTGGCGATCGTCGGCATCCTGGCGTTCAACTACCACTGGAACGAGTTCTTCCGTCCGCTGATCATGACCATCAGCGAGCAGAACTTCACCCTGCCGCTCGGCCTGGTTTCGCTCCAGGGCAACCTCGGCACCGGTAGTGTTGCGACGGTGCTCGCGGGCGTCGTGCTCTCGATGATCCCGGCACTGATCGTGTTCATCTTCGGGCAGAACCCGCTGCGCGAGGGCCTCACGGCCGGCGCAGGCAAGTAGTAGCGGGCGGTCGGCCCTGTCTTCGGGCGGGGTCGACCGCGTCGTTTCCAGCCATCTCCAGTAGGCTGGTGAATCGATTAGCCCTCCCCGGGCGTCCACCCCTCGAACGAAGCCGAAAGGTCGAACGACACCGTGACGATCGCGCCCCACCAACCGGTCTTTGGTGACCTTCCCAAGGTTCACTTCTCGTCGCATCGCAACTGGCTGAACGACCCCAACGGGCTCGTCTTCCACGACGGTGAGTACCACCTGTACTACCAGTACAACCCCGAGGGGCCCGACCACGGGAACATGAGCTGGGGCCACGCGTCCAGTGCTGACCTCGTCGCCTGGCGGGAGCACCCCGTCGCCCTTCCCTACACCGACGAGGCGGAGGTCTACTCCGGTTCCATCGTGTGGGACGGCGAAGGCGACGCCGGGTTCGGCCCCGCGCTCATCGCGTTCTATACCGCGCACTCCTCGGTGCGCCGCCACCAGGCGCAGGCCGTCGCCTACAGCCACGACGGCGGACTCACCTGGACCCAGTACGAGGGCAATCCCGTGCTCGACCGCGACTCCGGCGACTTCCGAGACCCCAAGGTGCTGCGCTACAGCGGCCCCGCGGGCGACTACTGGGTGATGTCCGCCGTCGAGGCCGTCGCGCAGCGGGTCGTCTTCTACCGCTCCTCGAACCTCCTCGACTGGGAGCTGCTTTCGGAGTTCGCCGCGCCGCAGGTGGGCGACGGCATCTGGGAGTGCCCCGACCTGTTCCCGCTGATCGTCGACGGCGAGCAGAAGTGGGTGCTGATCATCAGCCTCGGCATGGCGTCGGTCGTCGGCGGGTTCGGCACCATCTACTTCGTGGGCTCGTTCGACGGCGCCACCTTCGTCCCCGAGGGCGACTTCCGCCTCCTCGACCACGGCCGCGACAACTACGCGGGCGTCACCTTCTACGGGCTGCCCGACCAGGACCGCACCCTGATCGCGTGGATGGCCAACTGGATCTACGCCCGCGAGCTCCCGGTGAACGCCGACGAGCCGCGCCGCGGCTCCATGACGCTGGCCCGCCGCCTTTCGCTGGTCGACGTCTACGGCTCCCTCATGCTGCGGCAGGTGCCGGTGATGACGGAGTGCGCCGTCGTGGGTGAGGCCGACGCGGTGAGCGCGGGGGAGTTCGTGCGCGTGCCGGTCCCGGTGCCGACGTGCTGCCGCATCGACCTCGCGCTCGACCTCGGCGACGCCGAGGGGGTGCGCATCCGGCTCCGGCACGGCGAGGCCGGCGATGGCGGCGTGGTACTTGGCTACAGCGGAGCCATCGGCGAGGTGACCCTCGACCGGACCGCGGTGGGCGCGGAGTTCCCCTCGAACTTCCGCGCGGGCCAGTCCATGCCCACCTTCGGGGGCACGAAGCTCTCCCTGACGGTGTGGCTGGACCTCACCTCCGTCGAGGTGTTCGCCGACGACGGCCTCGCCACCCTCACGTCGCTCATCGGCGTCCCGGACGGCGACGGCATCACGGTTGAGGGGATCGGGGGAGAGGTCGCCGTCAGCGTGACCGTCTCCGTGCCCGTCAGCTGACCCAGGGCGGCGCGATCGTCGGCTGGACGGCGTGGCGCTCCCAGGTCGACCACCAGGTGTCCGCGCCGGGCGGCAGCGGCGACCCGTGCGCCGAGCGCAGGGCGTCGCGGAGCTCGACCTTCGCGCCGCGGAGGGCGAGCCGGAGGCGTCGTGGCGGATCCTCCGCGGCCAGGTACTCCTGCTCTGCGTAGAGCGCCCGGATGCGTAGCTGGATGATGAGCCGGTGGCGCGCCTCCATGGCCTCGTCGAGCCCGAGGTGCCGTTCGGCGGCGCGCAGCCAGCCGTAGTCGGCGTTGATGGCGATTAGTCCGGGGTCGACGGTCATGGCGTCGTGGACGCTCAGCTCCGGCGCGATGACGATGGCTCCGGTCGAGTGGGCGTAGGCGAGTTCGTCGCGCCCGGCCTCGTCGATCAGGATCTCGGTGGAGCGCATGACGACGGAGAACACGTCGGCGTCGGCCATCGACGGGCGGCGCTGCACGCCGATGGTCTGCGAGCTGACGACGTAGTTGCGGGCCGCCCCGAGGTGGCCGATGGCCAGCTCTGCGGGAAGGTTTTCGCGGGCGCCGCCGTCGACGTAGGTCTCCGAGCCGATCGGCACGGGGCGGAACACGGCGGGGATGGCGCAGGAGGCCAGGACTCCGACGGCGAGGTCGCGGGCGGCGTCGTCGAAGGCGGCGTTGTCGCGGTCGACGAGGGACCCGCGCTCGGTCATGTACCGCAGCTGGCCGGACTCGAGCGCGACCATCGCGATGCGCAGGACCATCCCGGAGGCGGCGACGCGGGCGGGGGAGAACATCTCGTCCTCGAGGAGCCGCGCCAGGACCGGCCCGGGGCGGTACATCGACTTTGAGTTCTCGAGGCCGACGGCGATGGTCGTGAGGTCGCTGCCGATGCGGGGCAGGCGTCCGAGGTGTGACGCGAGGCCCGACAGCGCGGCGAGCGACCACTCGGAGCGGACCTCCTCGTCCGGCGCGAGGGCGAGCTCGAGGGGGTCGAGCGGCTCGGGCGGGGTCGGCGGGCTGAGCGGGGTCTGGGCCTTGCGGAAGGGGAGCAGCGGCGTGCGGGGCCGTGGCGGCTCGACGCGCGGTGCGGCCAGCGGCTTGACGACCTCGAGCCAGGTTGGGCCCTCGGCCTGGAGCCTCTCGTACCAGGGCCGGGGCGTGAACATGTCGGCGGGGCCGGTCATCGAGTGCCAGATGTCGGTGAGGCGCCGCAGGTACAGGCGCTGCTCCTCGCGGTTGGCCGACTGGGCAAGCGACGACGCGACGATCGACCCCGCGGAGGTGCCGACGAACACCGTCGGCGTGAACCGCTCGTCGTGCTCGTACAGGTAGGCGAGGGCGCCCAGCTGGAAACTGGCGCGCGACCCGCCCCCGGAGAGGATGCAGGAGACCACCTCGGGTTGCGGGGTGAGCGCGAAGAACGGGAGCCCGAACCAACCCTTGCCAGCCATGGCCCCAGCATAGGCGGGTGCCGTTCAGTCGCGGACGCGCGCTCCCGACTGGACGGTCCGGATCCAGGGGGTCAGGTCGAAGCCTTGGCGCTCGGCCTCGGCGAGGTAGTCGGCCTTGACCTCCGGGTCGACGCGCGGGGTGCGCGACAGCAGCCAGAGGAACTTGTGGTCTGGGGTGCCGACGAGGGCGTGGCGGTAGTCGTCGATCTTGAGGACCCAGTAGTTCGCGCGGGTGCCGGGGATCCAGCGGAGCCCGGCGGGCAGGAAGGAGACGCGGAGCCGGCCGGGGGCGTCGTCGGGGACGGCCTGGCCGACCGCCCGAGAGGGGTCGCCGTCCTCGTCGACGCAGCTGTTTTCGACCGTGACCGTGCCGTCGTCGTTCAGGGAGTACTCGGCGGTGACGTCGGAGGCGCCGGCCTCCTCGAACCGGTTGGGCAGGCGCCCGATCTCGAACCACAGGCCGAGGTAGCGCTGGAGATCGAGGGTGGGGACCGAGGTGACCTCGGGCTGGGACGTGGGCATGAGGTTCCTTCCGCTCGCTTGGCCCCACGCTACGCGCCGCCGCCAACCGCT
>CAYVWO010000190.1:0-5721 GCA_964455495.1 uncultured Tessaracoccus sp. | reverse complement strand
TGACCCGCACCTACGACCACCGCGTCATCCAGGGCGCGACGTCGGGCGAGTTCCTGAAGAAGATGCACGGCCTGCTGCTCGGCGAGCACGGCTTCTACGACGACATCTTCGAGGCGCTGCGCATCCCCTACGAGCCGCTGCGGTGGGCGCCCGACGTCTCCGCGCACCGCGACCAGCAGGTCTCAAAGACCGCCCGCGTGCTGGAACTGGTCACCGCCTACCGCACGTTCGGCCACCTCGTCGCCGACACGGACCCGCTCGAGTACCGGCAGCGCGCGCACGAGGACCTGCGGCTCGAGACCCACGGCCTCAGCATCTGGGACCTCGACCGCGAGTTCGCCGTCGGCACGTTCGGCGCGAAGGAACGCGTCTACCTTCCGCTGCGCGACATCCTCGGCGTGCTGCAGGACTCCTACTGCCGCACGGTCGGCGTCGAATACATGTACATCACCGACCCGCGTCAGCGCGAGTGGTTCCAGCAGCGGATGGAGCGGCCGCACACGCCGCTCACGCACGAGGAGCACATGCACGCCCTCGACAAGCTGAACGAGGCCGAGGTCTTCGAGACCTTCCTGCAGACCAAGTTCGTCGGCCAGAAGCGGTTCTCGCTTGAGGGTGGCGAGTCGCTGATCGTGCTGCTCGACGAGATCGCGCAGCAGGCGGCCAACGACGCGCTCGACGAGGTGTGCATCGGCATGCCGCACCGCGGCAGGCTCAACGTGCTCGCCAACATCGTCGGCAAGAAGTACGGCCAGATCTTCAAGGAGTTCGACGGCGCCATCGACGTAAGCGGCACCGGCGACGTCAAGTACCACCTCGGCGCGGAGGGCGTGTTCGTCGCCTCGAACGGCGCGACGGTGAAGGCGTCGGTCGCCGCGAACCCGTCGCACCTCGAGGCCGTCAACCCTGTCCTCCAGGGCATCACGCGCGCCAAGCAGGACACCCTGCCGGGCGACGACTACCCCGTCCTCGCGCTCACGCTGCACGGCGACGCCTCGTTCGCGGGCCAGGGCGTGGTGTACGAGACGCTGCAGATGAGCCAGCTGCGCGGCTACAAGACCGGCGGCACCATTCACGTGGTCGTCAACAACCAGGTCGGCTTCACGACCGCGCCGTCGGAGTCCCGCTCGTCGGTGTACTGCACCGACGTCGCCAAGTCGATCTCCGCGCCCGTGCTGCACGTCAACGGGGACGACCCCGACGCGTGCATCCGCGCCGCCCGCCTCGCGTTCGACTACCGGCAGAAGTACCACCGCGACATCGTGCTCGACCTCGTGTGCTACCGCCGCCGCGGCCACAACGAGGGCGACGATCCCAGCTTCACGCAGCCGAACATGTACGACCTGATCGAGCAGAAGCGCTCGACGCGGCGCCTGTACACCGAGTCGCTGATCGGCCGTGGCGACATCTCGATGGCCGACGCTGAGGAGGTCATGAACCGCTTCCGCGAGCGCCTCGAGAACGTGTTCCGAGAGGTCCGCGAGGCGACCGACACCGACGACGACTACCGCCGCGTGCCGTATTACCCGACCAAGCCCGAGGAGCGCCTCACCGAGATCACGCCGGAGATGGTGCAGACCATCGCGAACGTGCACACGCAGTTCCCGGACGGGTTCACCGTTCACCCGAAGGTCAAGCCTCAGCTGGAGCGCCGCGCGGCGGCCATCCTCGAGGGCCCGATCGACTGGGCGACCGCCGAGATCATGGCCATCGGCTCGCTGCTGATGGAGAACCGGCCGGTGCGGCTCGCCGGGCAGGACTCGCGCCGCGGCACGTTCTCGCAGCGCTTCGCCGCCATCGTCGACCGCGTCACCAACGACGCCTGGGTGCCGCTGAAGCACCTCACCGACGACCAGGCCACCTTCGAGGTGTGGGACTCGCTGCTGAGCGAGTACGCGGGCCTCGGCTTCGAGTACGGCTACTCCGTGGCCCGTCCCGACGCGCTCGTGATGTGGGAGGCCCAGTTCGGCGACTTCGCCAACGGTGCGCAGACCATCTCGGACGAGTTCGTCGCTGCCGGCAACGCGAAGTGGACGCAGAAGTCGGGCGTGGTGCTCCTGCTCCCGCACGGCTTCGAGGGCCAGGGCCCGGACCACAGCTCGGCGCGCATCGAGCGCTGGCTGCAGCTGTGCGCCGAGAACGCGCTGGCCGTGTGCCAGCCGTCGACCCCGGCGAGCCACTTCCACCTGCTGCGCCAGCACGCGTACGTGAACTTCCACCGCCCCGTCGTGATCGCGACGCCGAAGTCGATGCTGCGCAACAAGCTCGCCGTCTCGATGCCGCAGGACTTCACGTCCGGCAAGTGGGAGCCGGTGCTCGACGACCCGTCGATCTCCGACCCGTCGAAGGTCGAGCGGCTGATCATCTGCTCCGGCAAGGTCCGCTGGGACCTCGTGGCAGCGCGCGCCGCGCGGGGCCTCACCGAGAAGATCGCCATCGTCTCGCTCGAGCGCCTCTACCCGCTGGCGGGCCGGCACCTGGCGCCGATCATCGAGCGCTACCGGCACGTCACCGACGTGCGGTTCGTGCAGGACGAGCCGAAGAACCAGGGCCCGTGGCCGTTCACCTCGGTCCACCTCCCCGTCGACCTGAAGAAGCACCTTCCCGACTACGACCTCGTCATGCGCCCCGTGACGCGGCCGTGGTCGTCGGCGCCGTCGGTCGGCTCGGCGAAGATCCACAAGGAGCAGGAGGACCTCCTGCTCTCGACGGCGCTGGACTGACGGCCGTGTACTTCACGGACCGCGGCTTGGAGGAGCTGATCGATCGGCGTGGCCACGAGGAGGTCTCCTTCGAGTGGCTCGCCGACCGGCTGCGCACGTTCGTCGACCTGAACCCCGAATTCGAGACGCCCGTCGAGCGGCTCGCCTCCTGGCTTGCGCGCCTCGACGATGAAGAGGACTGAGAGACATGCTTGATCTGGACGCGCTCCGCGCCCGCTACATCGCGCTCACCGGCGCCGAGCCCGAGGGGCTGTGGTTCGGCCCGGGGCGGGTGAACCTGATCGGCGAGCACACCGACTACAACGACGGCTTCGTCCTGCCGTTCGCGCTCGACCGCAAGGCCGTCGTCGCGGCGGGCCGGCGCGACGACCACCGCCTGGCCCTCGTGGCCCTCGACCTCGATGAGCAGGTCGACATGGCGCTCGCGGACCTCGCTCCCGGCCAGCCCGGCTGGGCCGCCTACCTCGCGGGCGTCGTCTGGGCGCTGCGCGAGGCCGGCCACGCCGTCGGGGGCGCGAACCTGGTGTTGACCTCGGACGTGCCGTTCGGGGCGGGCCTCTCCAGCTCCGCGGCCATCGAGTGCGCCGTCGTGGCGGCGCTCTGCGACCTGTACGAGCTCGACATCGCGCCGATCGACCGCGCGAAGCTCGCCCGCGTGGCGGAGAACGCGTACGTCGGGGCGCCGACGGGGCTCCTCGACCAGGCCGCGAGCACCCTGTGCCAGGAGGGCGAGGGGCTCTTCCTCGACTGCCGCTCGCTGGAGACCGAGGCCGTCCCGCTGCCGATGGCCGAGCAGGGCTACGAGATGCTCGTGCTCGACACCAAGACGCCGCACAGCCACGTCGACGGCGAGTACGGCACGCGCCGCGCCACCTGCGAGGCCGCCGCCGCGCTGCTGGGAATCCCGGCTCTGCGCGACGTGACCGACCTCGACGCGGCGCTGGCCAAGCTGCCCGACGAGACCATGCGCAAGAGGGTGCGCCACGTGGTGACCGAGGACGCGCGGGTCCTCGAGGCGTTGGAGGTCGGCCGCTCCGGCGACCTCGCCGCGCTCGCCCCCCTGCTCGACGCCTCGCACGCCTCGATGCGCGACGACTACGAGATCACCGTCCCCACGGTCGACCTCGCGGTCGAGACGGCCCGGTCGGCCGGTGCGCTCGGCGCCCGCATGACGGGTGGCGGCTTCGGGGGGTGCATCATCGCCCTGACCAAGGCGGGCGACGCCGACAGGATCGGCGCGGCCATCGCGGAGGCGTTCCGCGAGGCGGGCTTCGACGCCCCAGAGTGGTTCACCGCGCGCCCCGCGCCGGGCGCGGGGCGGCTGGCCTAGCTTTCTGCCGCGCGAGGCGCCTTCGCCGCGGCAAGCTCGTCCCTGGTCACCGCCAACACGGCGGTGACCAGGCACGTGAGCACGAAGGGTGCGACCGCGAGGCTCCCCCAGAACTGGGCGGGGTCGCCCGCCATCATGAAACTGCCGACCACGCAGACGTGTAGCAGCGACGACGCGACCACGAGCCCCAGCGCGAACCGGCTCCCCCGGGTCACGAGCCACGCGAGGAGCAGCTGCACCGCGCCATAGCTGATCAGCCACACCGCGATCCCGATGCCGAACCAGGCCGAGTTCACCACCACCGCGGCGATCCCGATCCCGATGATCCCCGCCCCCGCGAGCGCGGTCAGGCCGAGGCACGTGGCGAGGAGCGGACGACGAAGAACTGCGGGCACGGGGCGAGCCTGCCAAACCGCGGCACGCCAGGCAAGTCCCTGCCACTTCGCACCCAATTCCGCTTTGGCTATTGCCTATCCGGTCGCGCGCCGGTAGCCTGCTCTAGCTGCGCGTCTCTTTTGCGCATGCCGTCTCTGCTGCCCTGACTGAAGGAGATCAACTATGGATTGGCGCCACAAGGCCGCCTGCCTCACTGAGGATCCGGAGTTGTTCTTTCCCGTCGGTAACACCGGCCCCGCGCTGCAGCAGATCGAGGAGGCAAAGAAGATCTGCACCCGCTGTGTGGTCCGCGAGCAGTGCCTCGCCTGGGCGCTCGAGGCTGGGCAGGACCACGGCGTGTGGGGCGGCCTGAGCGAGGACGAGCGCCGCGCCATCAAGCGCCGCAACGCCCGCGCCCGCCTGCGCGGCTGAGGGCCCGGCCGCCCTCCCATCGGATCAGCCCCCGCAGGGCACCTCAAGCGTGATCCGCGCCACCGTCCCCCGTGCGTCCTCGCGGTTCTTGATCGACACCGACCCGTCGAGGTCGGCGATCAGCGTCGAGATGATGGCCAACCCGAGCGACTTCTGCTTGCCCATCTTGAACCCCTCCGGCAGGCCCCCGCCGTCATCCAGGATGTCGATGGTCAGGTGAGACCCCGCGCGGGTCGGAACCACCTCGACGACGCCGGAGGAGCCGTCGAGTCCGTGTTCGATGGCATTCTGGCACATCTCGGTGATGACCATCGACAGCGACGTCGCCAACTCGGCGGGCAGCACGCCGAACGAGCCGCGCCGAGTGGCGCGCACGGTGCCGTGAGAGGCCGCGAGGTCGCCGACCATGTCAAGGATCTTGTCGCACACGTCGTCGAAGGCCACGTCCTCTCCGAGCGAGTAGCTGAGGGTCTCGTGCACCATCGCGATCGAGGAGACGCGCCGCATCGCGTCGCGCAGCGCCTCCTTGCCCTCCTCGGAGCGCAGCCGACGCGACTGCATGCGCAGCAGGGCTGCCACGGTCTGCAGGTTGTTCTTCACTCGGTGGTGGATCTCGCGGATCGTGGCGTCCTTGGTGACCAGCATCCGGTCCCGTCGGCGCAGGTCCGTGGTGTCCCGGCACAGCACCAGGGTGCCGGCGCTGGTGCGCTCCAGCCATAGCGGCAGCGAGACGAAGCGCATGGACGCGCCGCGGGCCTCGACGTCGAACTCGAGGCTGAGCCCGCGGCCAAGGTCCGCGGTCACCGTCTGCCCGACCGACTCGACGCCCTCACGCAGGCCCCTGGTCAGCTCTCGGAAGTT
>CAYVWO010000189.1:0-5796 GCA_964455495.1 uncultured Tessaracoccus sp. | reverse complement strand
AGCACCTACCTCGACGTCATCGCCGACGACATCCGCGAGGCCACGCTCGACGGCGACCCGTTCGACGTCTCCGGCTTCGACGGCTACCGCCTGCCGCTGCCCGAACTCACCCCCGGCGAGCACGCGGTCCGCGTCGTCGCGACCTGCCGCTACTCCAACACCGGCGAGGGTCTGCACCGCTTCGTCGACCCCGCGGACGGCAAGACCTACCTGTACACCCAATTCGAGACGGCAGACTCGCGGCGCATGTACGCCGTCGCCGAGCAGCCCGACCAGAAGGCGACCTTCCAGCTGACCGTGCTGGCCCCGTCGCACTGGGCGGTCTTCACCAACGCGCCCAGCGTCGAGCCCACCGACATCGGCGACGGCTTCGGCCGGTTCGAGCACGAGGCCACCCCGCGCATCTCGACCTACATCACCGCTCTCGTGGCCGGCGAGTTCCACGTCGTCCGCGGCTCCGTGACCTCCGTCGACGGGCCGGTCCCCGCGGCGGTGGCCTGCCGCCAGTCGCTAGCCAAGTACCTCGACGCCGACCGCATTCTGGAGACCACCGATCGCGGCTTCCAGGTGTTCGAGGCCGCGTTCGGGGTGCCCTACCCCTTCACCACCTACGACCAGATCTTCGTGCCGGAGTTCAACGCCGGCGCCATGGAGAACGCGGGCTGCGTCACGTTCCGCGACGAGTACCTGTTCCGCTCCCGCGTGACCGCGCGCGAGCTGGACGCCCGCGATAACACGATCCTGCACGAGCTGGCCCACATGTGGTTCGGCGATCTCGTGACCATGCGCTGGTGGGACGACCTCTGGCTGAACGAGTCCTTCGCCGAGTGGGCCTCGCACTTCGCCAACGACGAGATCGCCCGCGAGTACGGCACCGGCGCCAACCCGTGGGCGTCGTTCAGCAACGAGCGCAAGGCCTGGGCCTACCTGCAGGACCAGCTGTCGACGACGCACCCGATCGCCGCGGACATGTCGGACCTGGAGAAGGTCGAGCAGAACTTCGACGGCATCACCTACGCCAAGGGCGCGTCCGTGCTGAAGCTGCTCGTGTCCTTCGTCGGGCGCGACGCGTTCTTCGCCGGCGTCGGCGAGTACTTCGCCAAGCACGCGTGGGGCAACACGCAGCTGAGCGACCTGCTCGTCGAGCTGGAGGCCGCCTCCGGGCGCGATCTCAGCTGGTTCTCCTCCGAGTGGCTCGAGACCGCCGGCGTGAACACGCTCGCCGCCGACGTCGAGGTCGACGCCGAGGGCCGCTTCACGCGCTTCGCCGTCGCGCAGTCGGCTCACCCCGACTGGCCGACCCTGCGCACGCACCGCCTGGGCATCGGCCTGTATGACCTGGCCGAGGACGGCACCCTCGCGCGCCGCGAGTACGTCGAGGCCGACGTCGCGGGGCCGCTGACCGAGATCCCGCAGCTCGTCGGGCAGAGGCGCGGCGACGTCGTGCTCCTCAACGACGGCGACCTCACCTACGCCAAGATCCACCTCGATCCGGCCAGCCGCGCCGTCCTCGCCGAGCACTTCGGCGGCCTCGCCGACCCGCTCGCGCGCGCCGTCGCGTGGACGTCGTTCTGGGAGGCCACCCGCGACGCGGACCTTCCCGCGCAGGAGTTCGTCACCCTCGTGCTGGCGGGGCTGCCGAGCGAGCACGACATGGCCGCGGTGTCGACGCTGCTGGCCCAGGCCTCGAGCGCGGCGCTGGCCTTCACCGCGCCCGAGCTGCGAGACGACGTGAACGCCCGCCTGGTCGCTGGCCTCGCCCGGCTGCTGAAGGATGCCGAACCCGGCTCTGACAAGCAGGTCCTCGTCGCGAAGGCGTTGATCGGCGCGGTCCGCGCCGGCGAGGGGGCCGCGCTGATCGCGGGCTGGCTGGAGGGTGAGGAGGTCCCCGCGGGGCTCGCCGTCGACACCGGCATGCGCTGGTCCATCGTCTCGGCGCTGGCAAAGCTGGGCGCGATCGGGGAGGACCGCATCGCCGCCGAGCTGGAGCGCGACAACACCTCGGCGGGCGCCGAGAACGCCGCGGGTGCCGCCGCCGCGCTGCCGGACGCCGACGCGAAGGCGCAGGCCTGGGCGCTGGCCACCGACGAGCCGGGCGTGCCGAACGAGACCCACCGCGCCATCTGCATGGGCTTCTGGCGCTACGGCCAGGACGAGGTGCTGGAGCCCTACCCGGCTGCCTACCTCGACCTGTTGGGGAGGATCTCGCGCCGCGAGGGCGTCTGGGCCGAGCGCGGCTACGCGATCATCGGCACCGCGCTGCGCTGGCTGTTCCCGGCGCCGCTGGTCACCGACTCGCTGGTCGCGACCGTCTCCGCCTGGCTGGCCGACAACGAGCCGTCCGAGCAGGTGCGCAGGTCCGTCACCGAGCGCCTCGACGAGGCCCGCCGCGCCCTGCGCGCCCAGGCCCGCAGCCGGGCCTGACGCAGGTCCTCGAACCGGACGCCAGGGCCTTTCGACGCGAGCCCGGCGCTTCGCGCGGGGGTCCGGCTCAAGGAGCGTGTGGTCCGGCGCGTCGTCGTCGGGACTGGCTCAAGGAGCGTGTGATCCGGCGCGTCGTCGTCGGGACTGGCTCAAGGAACGGACAGACGACGGGGCGGCCAGGAACTCGTGTCCTGGCCGCCCCGTCGGCACGTGTTGGGAATCAGTCGCGCGTGGCGACGTCGGTGCTCGGGGCGTCGGTCTCCTTGCCCGTCAGCTTCCGCATGAAGAACAGCAGCGCGACGACGCCTCCGAAGGCGAGCGGCCCGACGATGGTAAGGAGAAGCAGGTGCATCGTCGACACCGGCTCCGCGGCCGGCCAACCGGGGAGAACTTCGAGGGGCAGCATGCTCATGCGCGGCACTCTACCCGAACCCGGCCCCGGTTCG
Source organism: uncultured Tessaracoccus sp. (assembly GCA_964455495.1). Classification (GTDB taxonomy): domain Bacteria; phylum Actinomycetota; class Actinomycetes; order Propionibacteriales; family Propionibacteriaceae; genus Arachnia. The sequence continues at coordinate 2,926 of CAYVWO010000189.1, read as the reverse complement.
CCGTCCTTTCCGCCGCTCCGAGCTGGTCCCCTTCTGCGGTAGATTCGGGCCCGAAACGGGAGGACAGCGATGGACCGCACCATCTTCACCGCCGACGACATGTCGTGGGCGCTGACCCGCATGACGCACGAGCTGCTTGAGCGCAACCGGGGGGCCGACGGCGTCGTCCTCCTCGGCATCCTCACCCGCGGCGCACCGCTCGCCGCGAGGTTGGCGGCCATCGCCGCGGCGCAGGGGCACGCGCTCCCCCACGGCCAGCTCGACATCACGATGTACCGCGACGACCTCCGCGCCAACCCGACCCGGCCCGTCGGCCACACGCACATCCCCGGGCCGATCGACGGCAAGGTCGTCGTCCTCGTCGACGACGTGCTCTACTCCGGCCGTACCGTCCAGGCCGCGCTCGCGGCACTGGCCGACCTCGGCCGCCCGAGCGCCGTGCAGCTGGTCACGCTGATCGACCGCGGGCACCGCGAGCTGCCCATCCAGGCTGACATCGTCGGCAAGCAGCTGCCCACCGCGCGCGCCGAGAGGGTGCGCGTGCGCCTCAGTGAGATCGACGGCGAGGATTTGGTCACGCTGTCCCGGCCCGACGCCGGCCCCACCGAACGGAGCGCCTCGTGAAGCACCTCCTCAGCATCGCCGACCTCAGCCGGACGCAGGCCGAGCAGCTGCTCGCCACCGCGGAGGAGATGCACGACGTGCAGTCGCGGCCGATCAAGAAGCTGCCCGCGCTGCGCGGCCGCACCGTCGTCAATCTTTTCTTCGAGGACTCCACCCGCACCCGGTCGTCGTTCGAGCTGGCGGCGAAGTGGCTGTCGGCCGACGCCATCAACGTGTCGGCCAAGGGGTCGAGCGTCAGCAAGGGCGAGTCGATGAAGGACACCCTGATGACGCTGGACGCCATGAGCGTCGACGCCATCGTGATGCGGCACGCGGGCTCCGGCTCGGTGGCGCAGGCCGCCGGCTGGGTGCGCGCGTCGATGATCAACGCGGGCGACGGCATGCACGAGCACCCGACGCAGGCGCTGCTGGATGCGCACGCCGTCCGCCGCCACCTCCGCGCGCACGACCTCGGCGAGCTGGAGGGCAAGCGCGTCGCCATCACCGGCGACCTGCTGCACTCGCGCGTCGTCCGCTCCAACGTGCTGCTGCTCGGCCTCCTGGGCGTCTCCGTGGTGCTCGTGGCACCGCCGACGCTCATGCCGCCCGGCGTCGAGACCTGGGGCGTCGACCTCACGGATGACTTCGACTCGGTCCTGCCCGACGCGGATGTCGCGATGATGCTGCGCGTGCAGCGCGAGCGCATGAGCGGCGGGTTCTTCCCCTCCGAGCGCGAGTACATCGACGGCTACGGCCTCACCCCGCGCCGACTGGCGCTGCTGAAGCCCGGCGCGTGTGTCGCGCACCCCGGCCCCATGAACCGCGGGCTCGAGATCTCATCGGCCGCCGCGGATTCGGCCCGCTCGATCATCCTCGACCAGGTGAGCTCCGGCGTCGCCGTGCGGATGAGCGTCCTCTACCACCTGCTCGCCGGCGACGGCACCACCGACTGACAAGGACTGATGAGATGAGCACGCTTCTTCGCGGGGTGACCCTCCCCGACGGCACGCGCACGGATCTGGCGATCGTCGACGGCGTGATCGCGGCCGAGGCCGCTTCGGGCGCCGAGGTCGTCGACTGCGACGGGCTGGTCGCGCTGCCCGGGCTGGTCGACGTCCACGTGCACCTCCGCGAGCCCGGGCGCGAGGACACCGAGACGGTCCGCACCGGCTCCGAGGCCGCCGCGCGCGGCGGGTTCACCGCCGTCTGCGCCATGGCCAACACGCAGCCGGTGACCGACACCGCCGAGAAGGCCGAGCACATCCACGACCTGGGCGTGCAGGCCGGGCTGGTCGACGTCGCGGTGATCGGCGCCGTCACCAAGGGCCTGCGCGGCGAGGAGCTGGCCGAGCTGGGGCTGATGAACCGCTCGCGCGCCGGCTCGACGATGTTCTCCGACGACGGCATGTGCGTCATGAACCCGCAGCTGATGCGCCGCGCGCTGGAGTGGGTCAAGCCGTTCGGCGGCGTCATCGCGCAGCACTCGCAGGACTCCTACCTCGCTGGCCCCGGGGCGTGCTGCCACGAGGGCGAGCTTTCCGGGCGCCTCGGCCTCGGCGGCTGGCCCGCCGTCGCCGAGTCGACGATCATCGCCCGCGACGTGCAGCTGGCCGAGGCCACCGGGTCGCGCCTGCACGTGTGCCACATCTCGACCGCGGAGGGCGTCGAGGTCGTCCGTTGGGCCAAGCGACGCGGTATCGACGTGACCGCCGAGGTCACGCCGCACCACCTGCTGCTCGGGACGGAGAACCTCACCGGCTACGACACCGTCTACAAGGTGAACCCGCCGCTGCGCACCTCCGAGCACATCGAGGCCGTGCGCGAGGCGCTCGCCGATGGGACGATCGACGTCGTCGCCACCGACCACGCGCCGCACGCGACGCAGGACAAGGACCACGCCTTCGTCGACGCCCGCCCGGGCATGTTGGGGCTCGAACAGGCGTTGGCGGTGGTGATCGAGACGATGGTGAAGCCGGGTCGGCTGGACTGGGCCGGCGTCGCCCAGCGGATGAGCCACACGCCCGCGCGCATCGCGGGGCTTTCGGGTCAGGGCCGACCTCTCGCCTTCGGCGAGCCCGCGAACCTGGTGCTGGTCGACCCGTCGCGCACCGGGACGGTGGACAGGGATGCGTCATCGTCGCTGAGCCGCAACAACCCCTACCACGGCCTCACGCTGCCCGACCCGGTCGTCGCGACCTACCTCCGCGGGAGACCGACGTACGGCGCTTAGGAGTCGGATGTTGGTTCACCCGTGACCCAACATCCGACTCCTAGGAGAACACAAGCCGTCCAGAGCCGACGGCGAGGTGGCCACCACCCCGCC
>CAYVWO010000188.1:4575-5812 GCA_964455495.1 uncultured Tessaracoccus sp. | reverse complement strand
GGCCGACTTGTGCGCGGCCGCGCTCGGGGTCTCGTCGAGGGCAGCGCTCATGCGCCCAACCCTATACCTGCGCCGCCCTCCGCCTCGGGCCGCGAGGCGCGTAAGCGCGAGTTCGGCGCTAGACGGAAAAGGAGGAGGCCCCCACCGCCGTGGCGGTGGGGGCCTCCTCTGTGCCTGTTACTAACCGGCTAACCGGTCAGCGACCTCAGCCCTTCGCGACCGCGCGCCAGGCGGCGTCGACGACGGCGTTGGAGATCGCGGCGTTGCCGCCGAAGACCCTCAGCGAATCGCAATGGGTAGCTCCAGGATCTGACGGACAACTCCCCCAGGACGCTCCTGAACCACCCGGTATGGGGAAAACCCCGGCATGACCGCAGCTTTCCGTCGGAAGCGCGGGCCTACTGCCCCGTAGCGGGTCAGCCGAACAGCCACCGATATCCGAGATAGTTCGTGGTCATCCCAACGCCCATGGCTGCTGCCTTGGCGACCGGCACAAGAACCTCGTAGGCCAAGCCCGGCACAACCTCTCCGCCAGCCCAAAGCAGCAGCCAGATCACCGCTGACTGGACCAACAGGGCTGACGTCAGCGTTACGCCGACGAAGCGGATCGCGGAGGCCGCCCAGCTGGCGTCGGAGCCGAAGACCCAGAACCGGTTGAGCAGGTAGCTGACGCACATCGTGATCGCGGTGGAGCATATGTTCGCCACCAATGGCTCTACGCGCAGCGAAACCGCGAGCAGGGTGAACAGCGCGAGATCAAGCAGACTGTTGAAGGCCCCGACCAGCAGGTAGCGCGGCAACTGTCTGCGAGGGTACGGCTTGGCATCCAGACCGTCGGGAACACCGGTCACGGGTCGGTGGACCAGGTGGGGGGGGCCCACCGAAGATAGGCAAGTCGCGCTACCTCCTGCCGGGCCCGCAGGATGCCGTTCAGCAGGATCCCGACCACCCATAGCAGGATGGAGACCAGGGCCAAGGTTGCTGCCAGCACGGCAGTTGGCAGCCGAGGGACTAGTCCGGTCTGGGCGAACTCCAGGACGACTGGAACCCCAAGGGCCAAGGCCACCATGGCGAAAAACGCGGAGAGCACCCCGTAGAGCAACATCGGCCGCTCGTGCTGGAGCAGCTCGAAAATGAGCCTCAGAATGCGTAGCCCGTCGTGGTAGGTGCGCAGCTTGCTCTCGCTACCGACCGGACGGTCCTTGAACCCGACCGGCACCTCCGCTGTCGGAACACG
>CAYVWO010000188.1:0-4565 GCA_964455495.1 uncultured Tessaracoccus sp. | reverse complement strand
AACACGAAGGTTCATCGTGTGCACCGTCAGCTCCGTCTCGATCTCAAACTCGCGCGACAGAGCCGGAAACGACTTCACAAACCGACGGGAGAAGACCCTGTATCCGCTGAGCATATCTTGCACTGCCTCGCCGAACAGCGCGCTCACGAGGCGGTTGAAGAGCCGATTTCCCGTGGCGTGGCCGGGTCGGTACGCACTGTTGTCGGGGTCGTCCTGACGCACCCCCAGCACATGATCGAGCGGACCTTCGCGAAGAGCAGAGACCAACCTCGGCGCGGCCGCGGCGTCGTAGGTGTCATCACCATCGATGATCAGGTAGATGTCGGCGTCAATGTCGGCGAAGGCCCGTCGGATCACGTTTCCCTTGCCTTTGCGCTTTTCGACTCGCACCGCCGCCCCGGCCTCGACAGCGCGCTCGGCGGTGCGGTCGGTGCTGTTGTTGTCGTAGACATACACCGTCATGGCGGGGAGCGCGGCCTTCAGATCGCGGACAACCTTCCCGATGGCAACTTCCTCATTGTGGCAGGGAACGATGGCAGCAATTGTTGGCTCGTCTGCCTTCACGCTTCCTCCTCATGGTCAGCCGATGGCTTCCGACATCTTAGTGCGAACCTGGCCGCCACCGGGCGCTAGTATACTGTCGCGCATGGGCAAAACGGGATCGTCAGAACCAAACGATGACAAAGCTCGTTCCCACCCCGTGGCTGCCCGTCCTTCCAGTAGTCGGCGTCTGCTCGCATCGCTGGCGATTGGCGGACTGCTGTTGGTCGGACTCCAGGCGCTGTTCTTTTTCCTCAACCTCGCGGCGGCGACCGTACCCGAGCAACGGATCGCTCAGATGTTGGTTGAGGACATCCACTCCGGCGCCTATCCCGATACTAACTCGCGACTCAACGGCGTGGGCGGCAGGTTCGACCTATTCACAGACTGCGTCGTGGCCGGCACGGGAATCGGCAACGCCGGTCTGGGGCCGCTCGAGCGCTCGCTGCTCATGCCACGGATCACCCCGTGCGTAGGCGGCGAGGAGATCATCCCTCTGATTGCGCGCGGCGAGTACATCACGACGTCAAGCTATCTCCGTTACTGGGCCGGTTACACATTCATCACCAAGCCCGCCCTCGCGTTGGCTGGTATGGACGGCATGCGCATCGTCGGCGCGCTGGTACTGAGCGGTGGCCTTGCGGCCGTATTGCTCGTCGGTACCCGCCGGCTGGGGATCTGGTGCTCGGCTTTGTTGGTCCTGCCGCTACTGGCGTCAGCGGATCTCGCCGTCGTCGCGTCCGGCAGCGCGCTGCACTCGATGATGCTCGGAGTTGCCTTCGCCGGTGCGGCCCTAGTGTTGTCCGCCACTGCTCGTTCCGGATTGGCCGTGATGCTGGCCTCATTAGCGGCGGGCAGCATCTATTGCTTCATGGACCTTCTGAGCAACCCACCTCTGGCATGGTTGTTCGCGACTGCCCTAGCCACAGCTGGCGGGTTCGTCGCAGCGGGAGTTCCGCGGGCACTGAAGCTCGGGATGATCGCGGCCGTCGCTTGGATCTCAGGATTCGCACTAACTTGGCTGGTCCGTTGGCTGCTCGCCGCGCTCGCATTCGGTGTAGATGTTGTCCTTGACGAGGTCGGCAAGAAGGCGCTGGAACGGATGTCGGGAGAACATAAACAGGTCAGCTCAGACTTCGGTGCCGGAACGATCCGGAACCTACAGACATGGTCGGACATGCCGCTGGCGACGTCTGTCGCCATCTTCGGCGCAGCGGCACTCATCGTGCTGCTGGTCCTTACGGTCCGTGCACAGGGGTTGAAGGCCGTCGGCGCCTGGGCCCTCCTGGTGGCGCCGGTTCTGATCGTCCCGCTGTGGTACGAGGCGCTGTCGAACCACTCACAGGTACACACCTTCTTCACCTACCGGGCGGTTCCAGCCGCTGTCGGCTGGGCGTTGGCTTCGGCCGCACTCATGGTGACCGGTGGCCAAGTCGGGCGACATGTGACTCGCTCAGGAGCTCGCCGGGGTGACCCGGGAACCAACAGCGTGGGTTCCCGCTCTCGAGTCTGACGGACAACTCCATCGGGATGCTCTTGAACCGGCCAGAGCTAGGAAGACCTCGACATGGCCGCAGCCTTTCTGTCGCCTCGTCACTCGGCCTCCGCACCGCGTCATGAATCAGACCACCCATCACCTGTAGGACGGCGCGAGGCCCTTTGGCATCCAGTTTCCCGTCGCAGGTGCAGGCGCGCCGTCGAAGGCCTCGGCCTGTGCGAGGTAGCTCACGTCATAGCTGGTGAACTGGTTCCGGAGGCGCCAGATTCGGTCCGACCGGAGCGATCGTCGGCCGACGCCAAGGCTCACAACATTGGCTGAGGGGATGACACAGGAGGAGGGCCCCCATCGCGATTGCGATGGAGGCCCTCCTCTTGCTTGCTACTGAACGGTTACCCGGTCAGTGAAATCACCTACCGGACAGCGCGCGCTCAGCGGCGTCGGCGACGGAGTTGGTGATCGCCGCAGTCCCACCGAAGACGATGAGCTTCGCCGCACCCGGGCCAGCGGTGAAGGCGAGGAAGTCCGCCGTCTGGCGGGGCAGATCGGCCATGTTAGTGAGCACCAGACCCGAGTCCACGTTGGCCATGAGGGCGCCGGCCACCACGGCATCAGCCGCGACGACACCCGACGCGAGACCGACGTAGTCGTCCCGATCGAAGTAGGCCGCTGCCAGCAACGAAGCGGTCTCGAAGCGGTCGGCGCCGACGTACTTGACCTCGGCGGTCGGCACGGCGATGGCGGCAGGACCGCCAACGGCGAACCGGGCGCTCGGCTTGGCGTCCAGGTACTTCTGGGTCGAAGCGGGAACGCTGGTGCCGTTGGTCAGCAGCACGACGCCGCCCTTGGCCCTCTGGTTGTTGACGTTCTGCTCCGACGAGGCAGCGGGACCAGCGGCCAGAGCGTCAGCGAAGTCAAGGCCGGTAGCCAGGAAGGCCGGGTACCGCTTCGCGACGGCGAGGATGTCCGCGAGGGCCTTGTCGTAGTCGCGCTGAGCCTGCGCAACCTCCGCGGACGAAGGCTGAAGACCCACCGCGAAGGTGTAATCCCTCCACGCGTCATCACGAACCTTCTTGGCCTTACCGAATGCCGTGTTGGCCTTGAAGAGGGCGTCCTGCGCGTCGTTCCGAGCCTTCGTGGCATCGGCCAGCTGCTGCTGCAGCGCAGCGTTGCCCGCGGCGATCTCCACAGCCTTGACCAGCGCGAGCGCCTTGTCGCCAGCGGTGTCGGACTTGGTCCGCCAGTCGTTGATGGCTGCGGTCTCCTGCACGTCCAGCTTAACCCGAACGTCATTGGCGAGCTTGTCAGAGGGGCTGCCAGGAGCCGCCGCAATCGCGTCTGCCAGGATGACCACCGAGCTCGCGAGCTGCGCAACGGTGCCAGTCTTGGGCCCGCCCGACAGGTTCAGGGTGAACGTGTTGGAGCCGTGGAACGACACCACGTCAGCCCACTTCAGGTTCTCAGCGTCGCCGCCCCCGGCCACGTACGCCTGGATCCACACCAGCACCTGCTCCTGAACGAGCCGCACGTCGGCAAGGTGCAGGTTCGCGGCAGCTGCGGCCTGGTTAGCGTTCTCAGAGGCGATCCGAGCCGCTTCGACGGTGGTGTCGGAGGGAAGAAGCTGTGACGTGATCTTGTCCAGGTTTGCCTGAGCCGCAACGAATGCGGCGTTCTTCGCCTGGACATCAGCGTCAGCGTCCGCCAGGGCGACCTCAGCGGCCTCCCATGCAGCCTTGGCCTTCGTGTACTGAGCCTGACGAAGCGCGAACTTGGCGATGGTCGAGCGAGCGATGCGCAGCTTGGTGGTGCCCTCGTAGCCGTCCACGGTCTCGGAAGCCAGCAGGAGCGCGGTCTCGAACCGGTCCGCGCCGGAGATGCGATCAACCTCGTACGTGAAGCCGCCGGTGGGGATACCGAGGACGGGGACGGTGTGGTTGTAGTTCTCGAATCCGAGGGTGGCGAGCTGATCGACAACCTTCTCGGACACGACGGCGGTGCCGCCAACGATGAGGATCTTGGTGACCTTCTGGTTGCCCGAAAGGCCAGCAAGGCGCTTCAGCTCGTCGGAGGTGCTCTTCGGGAAGGAGTCCTTGTTGGTGTAGAGGACCGTGGTGTTGAGCTGGTCGGCAAGCGGCGTCGCCGCAAGGACATCGGACCACGAGTTGGCGTTCGCCAGCACGACCGTGTTGCGGGTCTGGTTCGACGCGAGCGTCAGCGCCTTGGAGGCGGCGACCGCAGTGGCGAAACGGTCAGCACCGGCGATGCGGCCCTGGTACGTGCCGGAGCCGGGGAGGGTGATCGAGTTCGAGGGATCGACGTCTGCGGACGCGGTGAGCGAGCTGCAAGCCATCGCGCCAGCAGCAAGCGAAGCGAGCGCGATCCGAAGCTTCTTCTGAGCCATGTTTTGTTCCTTACTGTTGGCTCTAACCTCGTGCTTTCGTGACGGTGGGTGGACTGTAGTGGCCTGGGATGGCGAAAGTGCCCCTGACTTGGGATGATGTGTTTTGCGAAGCACAATCATTCAACA
>CAYVWO010000187.1:0-5821 GCA_964455495.1 uncultured Tessaracoccus sp. | reverse complement strand
GTGCCCGCTGTGCAGGTAGCGCGTCATCTGGCCGGGGGTCTCGCCGGGCTGCGCCATGGCGAGCAGGACCTGAACCTCCATGTCGCGGAACGCCTGCAGCGCGCCGTGGTAGGCCTGGGGGAAGAACGGGTCCGAGAACACGCGGTCGTCGGTCTCGGTGACCACCACGGCCACCGCCTGGGCCTTGTTGGTGACCAGCGCGCGGGCCGCGCGGTTCGGCTTGTAGCCCAGCGCCTCGACGGCCTCGCTGACCACCCGGACGGTGTCGGGGGACACCAGGGTGCCCCCGTTCACCACGCGCGAGACCGTGGCGCGGGACACGCCGGCCGCGCGCGCCACGTCCTCGAGCGTTGGCTGCGCCCTGCCTCCCTCGGGAAGCTGATGCATCATCTACTAGACCTCCAGGACGCCGCTCCGGGCGACGCCGCCGAACCACACCGCGCTGGCCTTCGGTGTCCGGTTCAGCGCCTCATCGACGGCGACGATACCGAATCGCTTGGCGTATCCGTAAGCCCACTCGAAGTTGTCGATCAGCGACCAGAGGAGATAGCCGCGGACGTCGGCGCCCTGCGCGATCGCCGCGTGGACCGCCGCGAGGTGGTCGCGCACGTAGCCGATCCTGTCGGAGTCGTCAATGGCACCATCGGGGGATACGACGTCGTCGTACGCGGCGCCGTTCTCCGTGATCACGAGCGGGATGCCCGCCGGGCCGGTGTAGTCGCGGTGCAGCCACAGCAGCAGGCGGCGCAGGCCGTCGGGCTCGACCTCCCAGTCCATGTCGGTGACCGGCAGCCCGCGCGGGACGGCGACGGCGTCCGGCGCGCTCGGGTGCGGGGTCTCCAGCAGGCGGCCGCGCACGAGCTGCGGCCCGATCTCCTCGCCGGGGCGCGCGGCCCGGACGAGCTGGGTCGTGTAGTAGTTCACGCCGAGCACGTCGATGGGGGCGGAGATGGCGGCAAGGTCGCCGTCGGCCACCAGGTCGTCGTCCCAGAACGGCGCGAGGTCCGCGCGCACGTCGGCCGGGTACTCCCCGGTGAAGATCGGGTGCACGAAGAAGCGGTTGGCCGTGCCGTCGACGCGGCGCGCGACGCCGACGTCGGCGGGGTCGTCGCCGGCCGGCATGACCGGCGTGAAGTTCAGCGTGATGCCGAGCTCCGTGCCCGGGCCGGCCACCTCGCGCAGCGCCGTCGTCGCCAGCCCGTGGGCGAGCAGGAGGTGATGGCCCGCCCGGACGGCCTCGCGCGGATCGGTGTGGCCGGGGGCGTGCGCGCCGCCGGCATAGCTGAGGAACGACGAGCACCACGGCTCGTTGAGCGTCGTCCAGGTGCCGACCCGGTCGCCGAGCCGCTCGTGGACGGCCAGCGCGTAGTCGACGAAGCGGAGCGCGGTGTCGCGGTTGGTCCAGCCGCCGGGCAGCGAGGCCGGCAGGTCCCAGTGATACAGCGTCAGCCAGGGCGCGACACCCCTCTCGAGCAGCGCGTCGACGAGCCGGGAGTAGAAGTCCATGCCCTTGGCGTTGACCCGGCTCCCGTCCATGACGCGAGGCCAGGACACGCTGAACCGGTAGGTGCCGAGCCCGAGGCCGGCCATGAGGTCGACGTCCTCGCGGTAGCGGTGGTAGTGGTCGACGGCGACCGTGCCGTCGTCGCCGCCCTCGACGGCGCCGGGCACCTCGCAGAACACGTCCCAGATGGACGGCCGCTTGTCGTCGACGTCGGCGGCGCCCTCGATCTGGAACGACGCCGTCGCCGTCCCCCACCGGAAGCCGTCCGGGAACTGCAGCGCGGTCATCCCTTCACCGCCCCTGCCATGATGCCGGACACCAGGTGGCGGCCGGCGAGCGCGAACAGCGCGAGGAGCGGAATGGTTGCGAGTACGACACCAGCCATGATCAATGCCATGTCCTTGAAGTAGGTGGCCTGCAGCAGCTGCAGCGCCACGGGGAGGGTGGGGTTGGTCGAGCCCAGCACGACGAAGGGCCAGAAGAAGTTGGTCCAGGACGCGACGAACGTGAACAGCGCGAGCATAGCGGCGGCGGGGCGCGCGGCCGGGAGCGCGACGTGCCAGAACGTCTCGATCATCGAACAGCCGTCCACGCGGGCGGCCTCGATGAGCTCGTAGGGGAGCGCCTCGGCCAGGTACTGGGTCATCCAGAACACGCCGAACGCGGTGACCATCGCGGGGACGATGACCGCGGCCAGGTTGCCGACCCAGCCGAGCTTCGCCATCACGATGAACAGCGGGATGATGCCCAGCTGGGTCGGGACGGCCATGGTGCCGACGACGAACGCCAGCAGGCCGCGCTGGCCGCGGAAGCGCAGCTTCGCGAACGCGTAGCCGGCAAGCGTCGAGAAGAAGACCACCGAGACGGAGGTGAGCACGGCGACGATGACCGAGTTCAGCACCGCGCGCCAGAAGTTGATGTCGGCGGTCAGCACGCGGGTGATGTTCTCGATGAAGTGGCCCTCGGGAATGGGCGACGGGATGGGGTTCTGCGCGATCGACGACGACGTGCTCGACGACAGCAGGAACGCGTAGTAGAGCGGGAAGGCCGAGACCAGCACGATCACGGCAAGCAGCGCGTAGGTCACCCAGCCGGGGCGCCGGACGCCGCCGTCCATCCCGCGCCGACGACGGGCCGCGCGGGCGGCACCCTTGCCGGCCACCTGCTCGATCATGCCGATCGACATCTCCGAGGCGCTCATCGCGACACCCCCTTCCTGCGGCTGCGGCTCGCGGCAGGCTTGGCTCCGCCCGAGCTTGCGATACGGCTTGTCAACCAGAAGTTGATCACCGCGAAGGCGATGATGACGAGGAAAAGGATCCAGGCCACCGCGGCGGCCCTGCCGAAGTTGCGCTGGTTGCCCCAGCCGAGCTCGTACATGAACATCGTGATCGTCATCCACTGGCGGTCGTTGCCGCCGAGGCCGATCTGGTCGAACATGCGCGGCTCGTCGAAGATCTGCAGCCCGCCGATGGTCGAGGTGATGATCACGAAGATCAGCGTGGGCCGCAGCATCGGGACGGTGACGGAGAAGAAGGTGCGGACGCGGGAGGCGCCGTCGACGACGGCGGCCTCGATGATGTCGCGCGGGATGGCCTGCATGGCGGCCAGCACGATCAGCGTGTTGTAGCCGGTCCAGCGGAAGTTGACCATGGTGGCGATGGCGAAGTGGGAGGCCAGCGAGTTGGCGTGCCAGCCGATGGCCGGGAGACCGACGGAGGTCAGGACGGCGTTCACGAAGCCGGACTGGTCGGCGAACATCTGGTTGAAGATCAGGCCGACGGCGACCGGCGCCACCACGTAGGGCACGAGCACGCCCATCCGCCAGAGCGTCTTGGCGCGGAGGTTCGCGTCCAGCACGGCGGCGATGAAGACCGCCGCGATCACCTGCGGCACCGAGGACAGCACGAAGATGCTGAACGTGTTGCCCATCGCCTGCCAGAAGCGGGGCTGGCCCAGCACGTCCGAGTAGTTCTTCAGCCCGACGAAGCCGCCGTTGCCGGTGATCAGGCCCCACTTGTGGACCGAGACGAACGCGGTGTAGAGCAGCGGGAACAGGCCCACAAGCGCGAAGAGCAGGAAGAATGGCGCGATGTAGAGGTAGGGGGCGGACTTGACGTCGAGCCGGCTCCAGAACGCGCTGCGCGACAGCGCGGGTTTCGAGGCGATGGTCACGGCTTCTCCTTCGTGTGGCGACGGGCTCCCTGCCCGCCTGCCGAGCACAAATCTCTGCATGCGCTGATGAAGGGCCAATACGGCCGTTCCTTCGCGGATGGAGAGAACTGTGCTCGGCAGGGTTGTCGGGTTTGGACGGGATCAGCCGAGGGCGGAGATGTCCGAGGCTGCGGTCTTCCAGGAATCGTCGGGGCTGTCGGTCTTGTCGACGTCGACGCGGTTGATCGCGTTGGAGATCGAGGCGCGGTAGGCGAAGTAGTTCGGGCCCTTGAACGGCACGACGGTGACGGCCTTGGCGCGGTCGGCCAGGATCTGACCGGTGGGCGCGTCGTTGAAGAACGGGTTGGTCACGGACAGGAGGTCATCGCTGCTGAGCGCCTCGACCTGGCTCGGGAACGTGCCCTTCAGCTTGAAGGCCTTGATCTGCTGCTCTGGGGCGGTCAGCCACGCGGCCAGCTTCTTGGCCTCGTCGACGTTCTTGCCCTGCGCCGGAACGGTCAGGAACGAGCCGCCCCAGTTGCCGCCGCCGCCGGGGAACTGGTTGGCGATGTCCCAACCCTCCATGCCTGCCGCGTTGCCCTCGATCACGCCGAGCATCCAGCCCGGGCAGAGCATGGTGGCGAACCCGCCGTCCTTGTTCTGGAAGGCGTTCTGCCAGTCCGGCGTCCACTGCTGCAGACCGGCCGAGAGCCCGTCGTCGACGGAGGCGGCGAGGAGCTGATCGTAGATGGCGCGGATGGGGGCGTTGTCGTCGAGCGGGATCAGGGTCTCCTCGGGCTCGGTGGAGGAGAACGGGTTCGCGACCTGGTTCACCATGCCCTGGAAGATGGCGTCGGCGGAGTCGTACCAGGCGGCATCGGACTTGGCGACGAACTGCTTGCCCGCGGCGAAGTAGTCATCCCAGGTGGACCCGAACAGCGCGGCGACCTCCTCGCGGTCCGTCGGCAGGCCGGCGGCCGCGAACAGGTCGGAGCGGTAGCAGACGGCCTCGGGCCCGATGTCGGTGCCGTAGCCGACGAGCTTGCCGTCGGAGGTGGTGGCCTGGGCGGCCTTCCAGTCGAGCCAGCGGCCGTCGAGCGCGGGGTCGGAGAGATCGGCGAGCAGTTCGGGGGTCTGCATGATCTCGGGCAGCCAGTCGACCTCGACGCCCTCGACGTCGGAGAGGCCGGAGCCCGCGGCGAGCTTGGTCATGAAGTTCTCGCGCGCCTCGTCGGACGTGGCGGCCTTCTTTCCGACGACCTTCACGTTCGGGTTGAGCGAGGTGTACTCGTCGAACAGGTTGTCGTAGCCGAACTCGTTGAACGTGGCGACGGTGAGCGTGATCTGCTCGCCTCCGCCGGTGGTGCCGCCGGTGGTGGTCGCGCCGCCGGTCGGGGCCGTCGTCGGGGTGGTGGACGGGGAACAGGCGGCGAGGGCGAGTGCCGCTACGCCCGCGGCTGCCGTCATCCGCATGAGGTTGGTGCTGCGCATCTGAGACTCCTTCGTCGGGTTTCGGGGCTGCCGAAAGGTGTTCGGCGAGCTCCTGCGCTCTGTCGGTTCTCATGTCGGGTAAATCATGAGAGCGCTCCCATTACATCCTGAGAGCGCTCTCATCGTCAAGGGGTTGCGGGTATCGGTTTGATAACGAAGTTCGCGCTGGTCTCGCGCGTACACAGACCTGCGTTGGTTCGGTTGGCCGTGCATACGCACCGTCAACCGAACCAACGCAGGTGTTATGTACGCGTTCAGGCGGCGAAGAAGGCCTTGGTTCCCTCGAACATCATCTGGACGGCGAGCAGGACCAGGATCATGCCCATCAGCCGCTCGACGGCGACCAGCGCGCGCTCGCCGACCACGCGCTGCAGGAAACCGGAGAAGTACAGCACCACGGTGCTGATCGCCCACGACGCGACGAGCCCTCCGAGATACCAGGGCAGGCTCTCCGGGCTCTGACTGACGAACACGACGATGACCGCCAGCAGCGAGGGGCCTGCCATGTAGGGCACGGCGAGCGGCACGATGAACGGCTCGTCGTGCGTGACGGGCTCGGTCAGGTTGCGCTCCGGCGTCGGGAACACCATCCGGATGGAGATCAGGAGAAGGATGACGCCGCCGGCGGCCTTGAGCGCCGCGTCGTCGACGTGCAGCAGGTTCAGCAACCCC
>CAYVWO010000186.1:0-5841 GCA_964455495.1 uncultured Tessaracoccus sp. | reverse complement strand
TCGGCGTTGTAGGTCGACTCGCCGGCGATGTCGTCGTCGGTGAGCAGCACGTGCAGCCGGCGATAGGCCTCGTTGAACGCGGGCTTCGAGATGTCGACGAGCTGGCGCCAGATGCCGAGCGACTCCTCGTCGCCGCCCTGGAACAGCGCGACCCGGGCGCGGGCGCGCGTGGCGAACTCCTCGTCCTCGCGGAACCGGGTCGAGGCCCGCTTGTACAGCGCGTCGGCCTCCGCCAGCGTCAGCGCCCCGGCGTCGAGGCCCTCGTCGAGGACCTCCTCGATCAGCATGCCGAACTGCGTGCCCCAGTCGCCGATGTGGTTCTGCGGGATGACCGTGTGGCCGATCGCGGTGAGCACGCGGTTGAAGCAGTCGCCGATGATCGTGGTGCGGAGGTGCCCGACGTGCATCTGCTTTGCCACGTTCGGGCACGAGTAGTCGATGACGACGCGCTGCGGGAACGCGACGGGATTGATGCCCCCGTGGGGGTCCTCCAGAAGCGCCGTCGCGGCCGCCGCGAGCACGTCGGTGCGCATGCGGAAGTTGATGAACCCCGGCCCGGCGATCTCGAGCGGCTCGCACAGGTCGTCGAGGTCTAGCTGCGCGACGACGTCGGCAGCCACCTCGCGCGGCGGCCGCCCCTGCTGCCTCGCCAGGCGCAGCGCGACGTTCGACTGGAAGTGCCCGAACTGCGGCTTGGTCGCCGGGCGCATCTCCGGGTCGACGCCGACGACGGCGCGCAACCGGGCATCGAGAAGGGCGGGAAGTGACTGCATGCGCGCCATTGTTCCACCCCGCCGCGCGCGGACTCCAATTGCTAGATCAGCTCCACCGCGGCGCGCTCGACGGGGAGGCCGGCGCGGTAGCGGTCCATGAACTGGTCGAAGCCGTCGACGTCGGCCGGCGCGGGGGCGAGCGTCACGACGTCGGCGCCCGCGAACACCTCCGCGGCGAGCCACTCGGCGAGCGAGCCCTCACCGGCGCGGAGGTACTGCGCGAGCAGCGCCATGCCCCACGCGCCGCCCTCACCGGCGAGGTCGCCGACGGAGACCGGGGTGTTCATGGCGGCGGCGAGGAAGCCCTGCGCCACGCCCTTGGTCTTGAAGAGGCCGCCGTGGGCGAACATCGAGTCGAGCTGCACGCCCTCGTCCTTCAGCAGGACGTCCATGCCGACGCGCAGCGCGCCGAGCGAGGCGAACAGGTGCGTGCGCATGAAGTTGGCGAGCGTGAACCGGCTCTCGGGCGTGCGCAGGAACAGCGGGCGGCCGGCCTCGAGGCCGACGACGTGCTCGCCGGCCAGGTAGTTGTAGGCCAGCATGCCGCCGCCGTCGGCGTCGCCACCCAGAGCCGCGCGGTAGAGGGTCTCGAACAGGGTGTTGGCGTCGACGTCCGCGCCGAGCGCCGAGGCGACCTCGCCGAACAGCGAAACCCAGGCGCTGAGGTCGACGGTGCCGTTGTTGCAGTGCGCCATGGCGACCAGGTCGCCCGCGGGGGTGGTGACGAGGTCGATCTCCTCGTGCAGCCTGCCAAGCGGGCCCTCAAGGACGACCATCGCGAAGATCGACGTGCCCGCGGACACGTTGGCGGTGCGGCGCGCGACGGAGTTCGTCGCCACCATGCCGGTTCCGGCGTCGCCCTCCGGGGGCGCCATGGGGACGCCCGCCTGGAGGCGGCCGGAGGGGTCGAGCAGCGCCGCGCCCTCCGCGGTGAGCGCGCCGGCCTGCTGGCCGGCGGGGAGGACCGACGGCAGCAGCGCGCCGAGGCGCCACGGGTAACCCTTGTCGGCAACCAGCTCGTCGAACTGCGCGAGCCTGCCCTCGTCGAAGCCGCCGGCGGCGACGTCGATGGGGAACACGCCGCTGGCGTCGCCCACGCCGAGGACGCGCTCGCCGGACAGGCGCCAGTGGACGTAACCGGCCAGCGTGGTGAGGAAGTCGATGTCGGCGACGTGCGGCTCGTCGCCGAGGACGGCCTGGTAGAGGTGCGCCACGCTCCAGCGCTGCGGGATGTTGTGCTGGAAGAGCGGCGTGAGCGCGGCCGACGCCTCGGCCGTGATGGTGTTCTGCCAGGTGCGGAACGGCACGAGGAGGCCGCCGTCGGCGTCGAACGCGAGGTAGCCGTGCATCATGGCGGAGAAGCCGAGGGCCCCGACGCGCTCGAGGACGACGCCCGTCGCGGACTCGACGTTGGCTGCCAGCTCCGCGTAAGCGGCGCGAAGGCCGGTCCAGACGGCGTCGAGGTCGTAGGTCCAGACGCCGTTCTCCAGCTTCGACCTCCACTCGTACCCGCCCGTGGCGATGGGCTGCTGGTCGGGGCCGATCAGCACGGCCTTGATGCGGGTCGAGCCGAACTCGATGCCCAGCGACGTGTTCGCGCTCTGAACAGCCTCGCGCGCTGATTGATCCACAGTGACCTCCACAATCCGACCCGCGCGGCCGCGCGGCCAATCCTGAGAAGCAGCCTACCGGAATGAGAACGGTCACATGTTGGCGGCCCCGTCGGGATGTCGGGAGCGGCTACTGCTCCGCGGCTGCCAGGAGCGACGCGTCGAACGGGTCCGACTGGGGCTGCCGGGCCGTCGCGACGTCCCACTCCATCTTCAGGTTCGCCACCCACTCCCGTCCGGCGCCCTTCGCCCAGACGGCCGGGTAGCGCGTCCTGACCGACTCGTCGGCGACCCCCACGGCGTCGACGCCCACCTGGCGGCAGATCGCGACGGCGCGGCCAAGGTGGTAATCCTGCGTCACGATCGTCAGCTCGTCGACGCCGAACACGTCGCGGGCGCGGACGCACGAGTCGTAGGTGTCGAAGCCTGCCTCGTCCTCGACGATCGCCTCGGGCGGGACGCCCCGCTCCTCGAGGTAGCCGCGCATCATCGTGGTCTCGTGGTTGGAGCGCGCGAGGTTGTCGCCGCTGACCAGCAGGGCGCGCACCTTCCCGCGCTCGAACAGGTCGACGGCGACGTCGAGCCGCGCGGCGAGGAACGCCGACGGCCGGTCCGCGTACGAGCGCGCGCCCAACACCAACCCGACGGCGCGCTCCGGAACGTCGTCGGGCGCGAAGACCCGGCCCGCGGACAGGGCCGCAACCCGCGTCGCGGAGGCCGCGACCGCCACCACGCCGAGGACCACGCCCACGCCGACGACGAGCAGCACCCGCTTCCATGGTCGAGTCAACATGCCGACCATCCTGCCAGCCACGTGCAAGCGGTCGGATTACCCGTCTTCCCAGCTGACGAGGCACCCGGCGTCGATCAGCGGCTTGAGCGCCGCCTCCTCCGCCGCCACCTGCTCCCAGCGCCACCCGTTGTCGATGAGCGTGAGGGAACGCAGCGTCGTTCGCTTCGCGAGCGGGGCGGCGGTGATCAGTCAGTTGTGCTCCAGGTTGAGCCGCTTGAGCTTCGGAAGAGCCGGCCAGCCCTCCGCAGAGGTGAGCGCGTTGTAGGAGGCCCCGAGCCAGGTCAGCTTCGGCTGGTTGGGCAGGTCTGTGAGCGTTGACAGGTAGTTCCAGTCCAGACAGAGCTGCGTCAGCTTCGGGGCCTTCGGGAAGCCGCTGAGGTCCGTGAGGTAGTTCATGCTCACGTTCAACAGGTCCAGCTTGGGCGCGTCGGGCAAGCCCTTCAGGCTCTTGATCCGGTTCTCGGAGAGGTCGAGAGCCGCGAGGTTGGCGAACTTCGGCATCCCCGAAAGAGACGCGATGCCGCGACCGGAGCAGCCCAGCGTCTCGATCTTGCCAGCCTCACCCTTCGAGACCGAGTCCAGCGACGTGCCGACGGCACCGGCAGCGGTCAGCGCGTCGGCGATGCACGCGCGCAGGTTCTTGTCCTTGATGCCCGATAGCACGGTCGTGGTCGAGGCCGTCTTCGCCTTGCTCGTCTTCGTGACCGACATGTAGCCCTTCTTCGCGCCCTTGACCTTCACGGTGATCTTCGCGCCCGCGTCGGCGTTGGTGAGCGTGTAGGTCTTCTTCGTGGCATTCGCGATCTTCTTGCCGTCGCGCAGCCACTGATAGGTGAGCTTGACACCCGAGGGCTTCCACGTGCCGGGCTTGACCGTCAGCTTCTTGCCCGCCTTAGCTGTGCCGCTGATCGTCGGCGTCGGCGTGGCCTTGAGCTTCGACGCCGCCTCGGCCGGGAGGCCGACGGCACCCGCCAGCGTGAGCCCGGCGGCCAACGCCACGACGGCGGCGCGCACGACCCGTCGCACTTTGGCTTCCGATTTCGACCCGGACAACCCGAACATGGCCCCTCCTGCGCTCAGCACCGAGCCCGGCATCCGCCAGATCGGCCAATTCTACGCGTGCCCGGGGCCGAACTTGAGCGTCGAACTCCCGGCGCTGCGGCCAGGCGCACGTATCCACCAGGATCGGGCCCCAACTGGCACGGCTATGCCGGTTGGGCCCCGATCCTGGCAAATCCTCTCAGAGGCTGAGGCCGCGTCAGTCGCGGTTCGCCAGGTACCAGCTCACCAGCGACTTGGTCGAGGCGTCCTGCTTCTCGAGGGCCTCCGCGTCGCCGAAGACCGCCGGGGCGATCTCCATCGCGAGCTTCTTGCCCAGCTCGACGCCCCACTGGTCGAACGAGTCGATGCCCCAGACGATGCCCTGGACGAACGTGATGTGCTCGTACAGCGCGATCAGCTGGCCGACGACCGACGGCGTCAGCGCAGGTGCCATGATCGACGTCGTCGGCTTGTTCCCGGCGAAGACGCGGGCGGGGACGATGGCCTCGGGCGTTCCCTCGGCACGCACCTCGTCTGCCGTCTTGCCGAACGCCAGCGCGGCGGTCTGCGCGAAGAAGTTCGCGAGGAACAGGCCGTGGACGTCCGCGTCGCCGTCCTTCGTCGGGTGCGCGGGGTTGGCGACGGCGATGAAGTCGGCGGGGATGAGCCGCGTGCCCTGGTGGATCAGCTGGTAGAACGCGTGCTGGCCGTTGGTGCCGGGCTCGCCCCAGAAGATCTCACCGGTGTCGCTGGTGACCGGCGTGCCGTCCCAGCGCACGGACTTGCCGTTGGACTCCATCGTCAGCTGCTGCAGGTAGGCGGCGAAGCGGTGCAGGTACTGCGCGTAGGGCAGGACCGCGTGGCTGTGGGCGCCGAAGAAGTTGACGTACCAGACGTTGAGCAGGCCCATCAGCAGCGGGACGTTGTGCTCCGGCGCCTCGGTCAGGAAGTGCTGGTCGACGGCGTGGAAGCCGGCGAGGAAGTCGCGGAAGCCGTCCGGCCCGATGGCGATGGCCACGGGCAGCCCCACGGCCGAATCGACGGAGTAGCGCCCGCCGACCCAGTTCCAGAAGCCGAATGCGTTGACCGGGTCGATGCCGAACTCCGCGACCTTGTCCAGCGCCGTCGACACCGCGACGAAGTGCTTGGCGATCGCGCCGCGGCGGGCGTCGTCGGTGTCCTCGATGACGCCGCCGTCGACCAGCGCGCGCAGGAACCAGTCGCGCGCCATGCGGGCGTTGGTCAGGGTCTCGAGCGTGGTGAACGTCTTGGACGCGACGATGAACAGCGTCGTCTCGGGGTCAAGGCCGGCCACCTTCTCCGCGCAGTCGGCCGGATCGATGTTGGAGACGAAGCGGCAGGTCAGGCCGTCCTGCACGTGCGGGATGAGCGCCTCGTAGACCATGACCGGGCCGAGGTCGGAGCCGCCGATGCCGATGTTGACGATCGTCTCGATGCGCTTGCCCGTGACGCCCACCCACTCGCCGGAGCGGACCTTGTCGGCGAACGCGTACATCTTGTCGAGCACCTCGTGGACGTCGGCGACGACGTCCTGGCCGTCGACGACGAGCTCGGCGTCGCGGGGCAGCCGCAGCGCGGTGTGCAGCACGGCGCGATCCTCGGT
>CAYVWO010000185.1:0-5843 GCA_964455495.1 uncultured Tessaracoccus sp. | reverse complement strand
CGAAGTGACCGATCCAGACCCCCTTTCCACCAGGGAAACTGTCGACTACAATCGACAACAGGTCATCCGAACGGACGACCTCGACGGCTGGCTTCATCGCCTGCGGGATAGACAGGGAAAGCTACGCATCCTTAGGCGGATCGAGCGACTCATCGGCGGCAACCCCGGCGACGCACGACCAATCGGAGGAGGTCTCTCCGAGCTGCGAATCGACGTCGGCCCGGGCTACCGCGTCTACTACCTTCGCGAGGCAGAGGTGCTGATCCTCCTTCTGTGTGGAGGCGACAAGTCAACACAAACAACCGATATCGCGAAGGCTCACATGTTGGCCGATGAGTGGCGATCAACCAGAGGAGCTGAGCAGTCATGACCAAGCGAGAGTACGCACCGTTCGACGCCGCCGACTATCTCAACGATCTCGAGGACGTAGCCGGTTACCTCGAACTCGCCCTCGAGGAGTCCGCGGAGGACCCCTCGGCGGTGCCGCGCGCCCTAGGCGTCATCGCACGCTCTCAGAACATGAGCGAGCTCGCGCGGCGCGTCGGCATGAGCCGCGACGGCCTCTACAAGGCGCTCTCCGACGACGGCAACCCGACGTGGTCCACCATCGTCAAAGTGACCAACGCACTGGGCCTGCGGTTCGAGCTCCACTCCGTCGCGTAGTGACGCCCTCCTGAGGCTAGAGCGTCAGCCGACGCCAACGTCCCAGCTGCGTCGCGCAGAGCACCGAGCCCAGCGCGATGAGGACGATGGCGCCGAGGAGGCCGCCGCCCGGGCCGAGGTGGTCGATCATCACGCCGCCGACGGCGGTGCCGAGCGCGCCGCCCGAGGTCATCGCCGCGTGCAGGAACGCCTGGGCCTCGGTGATCCGGTGCGGCGGCGCCAGCGCGTCGATGCCGTTCTGGAACATGATCAGCGTCGGGGCGATCGTCAGGCCGGTGAGGAACATCAGCGGCAGGATCACCCACAGCGACGTCGTACCGGTCAGCATGAGGATCGGCAGGGGGACGAGCGTGAGCGCGAACAGGGCGAGCATGAGCGCGGTTCGCTTGAACTCGTCGCCCGCCCAGTTCCGCGAGCCGTACAGCAGCCCTCCGATCGTGCTGCCGCCCGCGATCGCGGCGAACAGGAAGCCGAGCTTGTCGGCGCTGCCCAGCACGGCCTCGGCCGTCGCGACGAAGGCCGTGTCCATCTGCCCGCAATCATGACCACCGCCCTGATCAACTGGGACGCTCTCGTCGTGTCGCTCACGTCACTAGCACTGCTGGCTTGGTCTCGTCGGCGTCCGGGGTGGGCAGGGGTCTGGCTCGGGTTGGGCATAGCAGCCAAGCTCTACCCGTTGCTGTTGCTCGTTGCGCTCACTGCACTGTGCCTTCGCGCAGGGCGCATCCGAGCCCTCCTTGTTACCGTCGGGGCCACCGTCGGCTCCTGGGCCGCGGTCAACCTGCCGGTCTACGTCGTAGCTCCCGAGGGTTGGCGGACTTTCTGGGAGTTCAACGCCGACCGTGGCGCTGACCTCGGCTCCATCTGGTATGTCCTGAAGCTGGTTGGCCACCCAGTCGAGGACCTGTCGCTGTGGATCGCCGCACTGATGGTGGCGGGGGCGATGTCGATCGGCGCACTTCTGGTGCTCGCCCCGCGACGCCCTCGGCTCGCCCAGGGCGTCTTCCTAATCATCGCCCTCTTCCTCCTCGTGAACAAGGTCTACTCGCCGCAGTACGTGCTGTGGCTCCTACCGCTGCTCGTGCTTGCTCGTCCTTGCTGGCTCGATTGGTCCGTCTTCTCCATCGCCGAGTTGGTCTACTTCGCGGCGGTTTGGGGACACCTCGGCGACAGCGGCTTCGGCAGCCAGGAACAGCACTACTGCGTCGCGGTACTACTTCGGATCGGCGTACAGCTCTGGCTCTGCAGCCGGGTCATCCGTGACGCCTGGAAACCGACGCACGACGCCGTGCGCATCGGCGGCCTGGACGACCCTGACGGTGGGCTGCTGAACGGGGCGCCCGACTTCGCCTGGTTGCCCGCCAACGAACAACGTCTGGCCCGCTGAGTCCCGCCAGTCCGGGCTGCGCATACGCTGTGCTCAGTCCCGGGAGGCGGGGTGCGAGCCTGTGCGCTCGCCGGTCTCGAGCGCCGCGATGGCGGCCATGTCGTCGTCGGTCAGCTGGAATCCGAACACGTCGAGGTTCTCGCGCAGCCGGCGCGGGTTGACGGACTTCGGCGGCTGACGACCACGGTTCCCAGGAGAAGATCCGGAAGGGCGCGGCGCTCGGCGCCGACGACGAGCGCGGGCAGGACGAGGCACTTCAGCGCGGTGCGGACGATCGGCCGCCACCATCCGAGCGGCCGCCGGTCCACCCGCACGATGCCGATCCGCGCGATGAGCTGCCCGAACGAGCCACCGGCGAGGACGGTGAGCAGGCTCGCCTCGAAGAAGTAGACCGCGAGGATCATGAACGACTTCCAGCCCGAGCCGACCATCACGTCCATGCCGAAGAGGCCGATCGCGACCACCATGCTCGCGGCCCAGTCGCCGACCATCGCGCCCACCCGCGCACGCCAGGGCGCCAGCGAGCCCGGACCGGTGGCCGGGAGACCGATCGTCGCGCCGGGGTACTCGTCGGTGCTCGTCACCCGCGAGAGCCTACCCGGTGCGCGAGACCGCGCCGCCGTATTCCGCCTTCGGCCACCAGCGAAACCGGGCGCCAGGGAGCGGCCGCGACCGGCAGGGTGTGCGAGGGTAGCGGGATGGACATCTTCTTCGGACGGCCGTGGGTTGACCTGCGGCGCCAGGCCAGCGCGGTCTGTCGCGGCTGAACGCCCCGTCCCCTCCCCTCCTCGAAGAAAGCACCCCATGTCACAGACAACAACAGATCCTGCCGTCACGCCCTCCGCGAACCAGCCCGAGCAGAGGAGGCCGTTCTACACGAAGCTGTCGTTCCAGATCGTCGTCGGCCTCATCGCCGGCCTGATCCTCGGCTTCGTCGCCGTCGCCCTCGGCCCCGTCGGCGAGAACCCGAACTGGCTCACCACGCTCCTCACCGAGGTCGGCCGCGCCTACGTCTCGCTGCTGACCGTCCTGGTCATCCCGCTGGTGGTCACCGCGGTCATCTCGTCAGTGGCGCGCCTCCGCCAGGTCGCCAACGCGGCCCGGCTCGCGGTCCAGACCCTGGTGTGGTTCGCCATCACGGCGCTGGCCTCCGTGGTCGTCGGCATCGCGCTCGGCCTCGTCACCAAGTCGTGGATCACGGCGGGTGTCACCGGCGAGGCGGCCCAAGACCCCAGCCGCGTCGGCGAGTGGACCGCGTTCCTCACCGGCCTGGTGCCGTCGAACATCTTCGGGCTCTCGGTCAAGGTCGCGGGCACCCCCGAGACGGGCCTGACCGCCAGCACGAACTTCTCGATCCTGCAGATCCTGCTCATCTCCATCGCGCTCGGCATCGCCGCGGTCAAGGTCGGCGCGAAGGCCGACCCGCTGATCACGTTCACCGAGTCGGCGCTCGCCGTCGTGCAGAAGGTGCTGTGGTGGGTCATCCGCCTTGCCCCGATCGGCACGGCCGCGCTCATCGGAAAGGCCGTCGTCGCCTACGGCTGGGACTCGCTCGCCTCGCTCGGCGCGTTCGTCATCACGCTCTACATCGGCCTGCTGATCGTCTTCGTCGCCGTCTACCCGCTGGTGCTGAAGCTGCACGGCCTGAGCGTCGCGCAGTTCTACCGCAACGTGTGGCCGGTCATCTCGCTGGGCTTCGTGACCCGCTCGTCGATGGGCGTCATGCCGGTCACCGAACAGGTCACCGAGCGCAACCTCGGCGTCCCCCGCGAGTACGCCTCGTTCGCCGTCCCGCTGGGCGCGACCACGAAGATGGACGGCTGCGCCGCGATCTTCCCCGCGCTGGCCGCGATCTTCATCGCGCAGTTCTACGGCATCCAGCTCAACCTGACGCACTACCTGCTGATCGCCTTCGTTGCCGTCATCGGGTCGGCCGCCACGGCCGGCACGACCGGTGCGACGGTGATGCTGACGCTCACGCTGTCGACGCTTGGTCTGCCGCTCGCCGGCGTCGGCCTCCTCCTCGCCGTCGAGCCCATCGTCGACATGGGCCGCACCGCGCTCAACGTCACGGGCCAGGCGCTGGTGCCCACGATCGTCGCCAAGCGCGAGGGCATCCTGGACAAGAGGATCTACGACGCGAAGCCCAGCTTCGACGCCGTCTCCGTCTGAATCCTTCCTTGAGCCGTGCCAAAGCGCGAAGCGCCGTGCCTGTGTCGCGCCGTGCTGAGCCGACGCGCGAGCGAAGCCGCGGTCGTGTCGAAGTGAAAGGTTCTGGTGCACGTTTCATGGGCTTGGGCTAGGTCCATGAACCGGGCGCCAGGCCTTTCGGCACGATCCGGGCGCTTCGCGCCGCGGATCGGCTCAAGGAGCGTGCTTGATCGCCTCGACCGTCGTCGACGTTACATCGCTGAAACGAACGCGCAACTACGGGGCAACGCCGAGCCGCTACCGTCTGTGGTGCAGTTGATTCACTCCCACGAAGGAGCCCCCAAATGTTCCAAGGCGCAGACGACCTCCTGGCCTACATCAAGGAAGAGGGCATCGAGACCGTCGACGTCCGCTTCTGCGACCTGCCCGGCGTCATGCAGCACTTCACCGTCCCGGCGGCCGCATTCGGCCCAGAGGTCTTCGAGGAGGGTCTGAACTTCGACGGCTCGTCGATCACGGGCTTCCAGAAGATCCACGAGTCGGACATGTCGCTGTTGCCCGATCCGACGACGGCCTACGTCGATCCGTTCCGCAAGTCCAAGACGCTGAACGTGAACTTCTTCGTTCACGACCCGCTGACGAAGGAGCCCTACTCGCGCGACCCGCGCAACATCGCCCGCAAGGCGCAGAGCTTCCTCGCGTCGACCGGCATCGGCGACACCGCGTTCTTCGCCCCCGAGGCCGAGTTCTACGTGTTCGACGACATCCGCTTCGACACCTCGGCGAACTCCTCGTACTACCACATCGACTCCGAGGCGGGCGCCTGGAACACCGGCCGGGTCGAGAACGGCGGCAACCGCGGCTACAAGGTCAAGTACAAGGGCGGCTACTTCCCCGTCGCCCCCGTCGACCACTTCGGTGACCTGCGCGACGACATCGTCCGCCACATGGAGAACGCAGGCCTCGAGGTCGAGCGCGCCCACCACGAGGTCGGCACCGCCGGCCAGGCCGAGATCAACTGGCGCTTCGACACGCTGCTCAAGGCCGCCGACGACGTGATGAAGTTCAAGTACCTCGTCAAGAACACCGCGTGGGAGGCTGGCAAGACCGCCACGTTCATGCCCAAGCCGATCTTCGGCGACAACGGCTCCGGCATGCACTGCCACCAGTCGATCTGGAACGAGGGCAAGCCCCTGTTCTACGACGAGAACGGCTACGCCGGGCTCTCCGACATGGCCCGCTACTACATCGGCGGCCTGCTCAAGCACGCCCCGGCGCTGCTGGCCTTCACGAACCCGTCGGTGAACTCGTTCCACCGCCTGGTCCCCGGCTTCGAGGCCCCGGTCAACCTGGTGTACTCGCAGCGCAACCGCTCGGCGTGCATCCGCATCCCGATCACGGGCTCCAACCCGAAGGCCAAGCGCATCGAGTTCCGCTGCCCCGACCCGTCGTCGAACCCCTACCTGGCGTTCGCGGCGATGCTGCTGGCCGGCATCGACGGCATCCAGAACCGGATCGAGCCCATGGCCCCGATCGACAAGGACCTGTACGAGCTGCCCCCGGACGAGCATGCGGAGGTCCCGACGGTGCCCGGCTCCCTCGGCGCCGTCCTCGACGCCCTCGAGGCCGACCACGAGTTCCT
>CAYVWO010000184.1:0-5849 GCA_964455495.1 uncultured Tessaracoccus sp. | reverse complement strand
CTTCGCCATCCGATTCGGCGACATCAACCTGATGCTGTCGGACCGCGTCAACGAGGATTCGCGGCTGATGCACGACCGGGTGCCGGTGGAGCGGGTCCGGCAGGCCGCGCCGTGGCTGACGGTCGACTCCGACCCGTACCCCAGCGTCGTCGACGGGCGCATCGTCTGGATCCTCGACGCCTACACGACGAGCGCGGACTACCCGAACTCCAACCGGCTGGACTGGACGCAGGCCATCTCGGACTCCCGCACATCGGCCGACCAGCTCCTCGTCGGCCAGCGGGTCAACTACGTGCGCAACTCCGTCAAGGCGGTCGTCGACGCCTACGACGGCACCGTCGAGCTGTACGAGTGGGACGAGAAGGACCCCATCCTGAAGACCTGGGAGAAGACCTACCCCGGGGTGGTCACGCCCAAGTCGCAGATCCCCAAGGCCCTGTTGGAGCACCTCCGGTACCCGCAGGACCTGTTCAAGGCGCAGCGCGTGGTCCTGGGCCGCTACCACACGGAGAACGCGCGCACCTGGTACTCGCAGAGCGACATCTGGGAGGTCCCCAACGACCCGGTGCCCCGCACCGACACCCAGGAGAAGCGCAAGGAGCCCCCGTACTTCCTGACGATCCGCTGGCCCGGAGACGCGTCCCCGGCCTTCGCGAACACCACGGTGTTCGTTCCGAAGGGGCGTGAGAACCTGAGCGTGTACATGGCGGTGAATGCGGACGCCACGGGCGACGACTACGGGCGGATGCGCGTGCTGAAGCTGTCCGACAGCGAGCAGATCGAGGGCCCGGGCCAGACCTTCAACTTCATCTCGACCGACCCCATCGTCGCCGAGAAGCTGCTGCCGTTCAACAGGCAAGGCGCGAGCGCGTCGGCGATCTACGGCAACCTGCTGACGCTCCCGCTCGGCGGCGGCATGATGTACGTGCAGCCGATCTACACGCAGACGACGGCGACGACGGGCTCGTACCCGGCGCTGCGGTTCGTCGTGGTGCGCTTCGGCGAGCACCTCGGCATCGGCGAGACCCTGCAAGAGGCGCTGGACAAGGTCTTCGAGGGCGACGCGGGCGCCGAGACGGGCGAGGGTCCGGTCTCGGGGGGCGTCGACCCCAGCCCTGTCGAGCCGGGCGAGCCCGAGACCCCGGGTGAGGCCAAGGAGCGGGTGCGCGGCCTGCTCGACGAGGTCGAGGACCTCTTCACGGCCGCCGACGAGGCGCTGAAGGCGGGCGACCTTGGCGCCTACCAGGCCAAGATGCGGGCCGCCGAGGCCAAGATCACCGAGGCCGCCAAGCTGCTCGATCAGGAGTGACGGCTACCCCTCGAGGTTCACGACCTCGGGGGCGAGCCCGATGCCGGTCAGCGCCGGGACGAGGTCGTCTGCGCGCCCGGTGACCGAGATCGTCAGGGCGTCCGCGGAGACGTGTCGGCGGAACGCGTCGGTCGCCTCTGTCGGCGTCGTCTGGGCGAGCTGGGCGAAGTGCCGTGCGAGGTACGACGGGTCGAGCCCGGCCGCGGCGAGCGCGGTGGCCTGGCCGACGATGTCGGCCGACGTCTCGTTGGCCAGCGGCGCGATCGAGACGAGGTAGCGGCGCGCGTCGTCGGTCTCCTCCTCCGTGAGCGGGTCCGCGAGCCCGAGGCCGTCGATCAGCCGCGCGACGGCGTCGCCCGCGACCTCGGTGCGGACGCTGCCGCTGACGCTGAACAGCCCCTCGTCGATGCTCGGCGCGAACCCGCCGCCGATGCCGTAGGTGTAGCCGAGGCGCTCGCGCAGTTCCAGGTTCAGCCGGCTCGCGAAGGCCCCGGCGACGGCGTGGCCCGCCACGCGGAGGGCCGGCCAGTCGGGGTGGCGGCGGCCCGGCGTGCGCGCGCCGAGCGCCACCGTCGCCTGCACGGCGCCCGGGTGGTCGACGACGACGACGCGCGGCCGCTGAGTCGGGGGGACCGGGGCTGGGGAGGCGTCGCGCGGCGGTCCCGCCCAGGCGAGGAGAGCTTCGAGGTCGAGGTCGACGGGCAGGTCCCCGGCGAGCGCGAGCGTCGCGCCGTCTGGTCGCCACGTGGCGGCGTGCCACGCCCGGACGGCGTCGGGGGAGATCGCGTGCAGGGTGTCGGGTGTTCCCGCGCCGGCCCGGCCCTCGCGGTGGTTGGCGCCGAAGAGGGCCTGGCGGAACGCGAGCTTGTTCGCGGCGCCCGGGGAGGCCAGCCGGGACGCGTGGCCGGCGAGCTGCGCCTCGACGTGGTGCGCGATGTCGCGCTCGGCGTAGGCGGGCTCGCTGAGCGCCTCGGCGAACAGCGGGAGCGCGCGGCGGAGCCGGCCGACGGGGGCTTGGCCGCCGAATGTGGTGTAGGGGTAGCGCGCGGAGCCGTGCAGCGTTGCGCCCTGCGCCTCGAGCAGCTCGCCGATGGTGCCGTCGGGGTGCGCGTGCGTGCCCTCGTCGACGGCGTGCAGCGCGACGGTGGCGACCCCCTCCAGCGCCTCGGGCTCGGCGGCGAGGGGGGTGGGGAGCAGCACCTCGAAGGTCGCGATGTGCTGGCCGGGCAGCCGGAACAGCCAGGCGGTGGCGCCGTTGGCCAGGGCGCGGATCTCCGGGGTGGGGAAGGCCCAGGGCGAGGCGGCGGTCACGGTTGGGCGGTTCATCGGGCGTCCTCGGCGAGGTAGTGGAGTTGGTGGGCGGAGTCCGGGATGAGCCAGCGCGCGGCGGCCGCGCGGACGTCGTCGGGGGTGACGGCCAGCACCTCGGCGAGGTGCGTGTTCACGTGGTCGGGGGACCCGAACATGAGCCAGGACTCGTTGATGGCGTCGGCGCGCCCGCCGACGGTGGCGAGCTCCCAGAGCCAGTCGCGCTCGTACTGCGCGGCGGCGCGGGAGAGCTCCTCGTCGGTGGGGCCGTCGGCGACGAAGTCGGCGAGTTCGGCGAGGATCGCCTCCGCCAGCCGATCGGTGCCTGCCGCATCCGCGGGGCGGCCGAGGATGGTCGCGATGGACGCCGAGGAGCGGTTGGTGAGCGCGGCGCCGTGCACCTCGTGGGCGAGGTCTCCGCGGCGCACCAGCGCCCGGTGCAGGCGCGACGAGCTGCCGTCGGCGAGCACCGAGAGCGCGAGCGAGAGCGCAGGCTGGTCCGGGTGCGCCGCGGGCGGCAGCGCCCAGGAGAGGTAGGCGAGGCTGTGGGGCACGTCGCGGCGCACCACGGTCGACCGGGGCGGGAGGAGTCCGTCGCCGGGCATCGCGGCGCGCGCGGGCCTCTCCCGGTGGGGGAGGCTGCCGAACTGCCGCTCCGCGAGCTCGAATCCCTCCTGCGGCGTGACCGGGCCGCAGAGCACCAGCCGGACGTTCGAGGGGCGGTACCAGGCGTCGAAGAAGCCCGCCACCTCGCCCAGCGAGGCGTCGTCGAGGTCCGCCATGGAGCCGATCGTCAGGTGCCCGTACGGGTGCTCCGGTGCGAAGTGCTGCGCGGTGAGGAGCTCAAGCAGGTCGCCGTATGGCTGGTTGTCGTAGCGCTGCCGCTTCTCCTCCTTGACCACCTGGCGCTGCGCCTCGAAGTTCTCGGGCGTGATGGCGAGGCTCGCGAAGCGGTCGGCCTCGAGCCACAGCGCGAGGTCCAGCGCGCCGCGCGGCACGGTCTCGAAGTAGTTGGTGCGGTCGCTGGAGGTGGTCGCGTTGACCGTGCCGCCGACCGCCTCGATGGTCGCCATGTGCTCGCCCGAGGCCACCTGGGCGGAGCCCTGGAACATCAGGTGCTCGAACAGGTGCGCGAAGCCGGTCCGGCCCTCCACCTCGTCGGCAGATCCCACCTCAACCCAGAGATTCACGGCGACGCCGGGCGCGCCGGGCGCGCGGGGGCCGACGACGCTCAGTCCGTGGTCAAGGGTGGCTGAAGCCAGCGCGGAGCGCAGTCGGTGGGTCGTCCTAGGACCAGAGGCTACTGGGTCCGCGAAGGGCGGCGCCGACCGGCGGCCGGCGGGGGTAGCCTCGTGGCCATGAAGTACCGCTACCTCGGCCGCTCCGGCCTGAAGATCACCGAAATCACCTACGGCAACTGGCTGACCCACGGCTCCCAGGTCGAGAACGACGCCGCGAAGGCCTGCGTGCGCGCGGCTCTCGACGCGGGCATCACGTCGTTCGACACCGCCGACGCTTACGCCAACACCGTCGCCGAGGAGGTGCTCGGCGACGCGCTGAAGGGCGAGCGGCGCGAGTCGCTTGAGATCTTCACGAAGGTGTTCTGGCCGGTCGGACCGAAGGGCGCCAACGACGCCGGCCTCTCCCGCAAGCACATCATGGAGGGCATCAACGGCTCGCTGCGCCGCCTCGGCACGGACTACGTCGACCTCTACCAGGCGCACCGCTACGACGTCGAGACCCCGCTCGAGGAGACCATGTCGGCGTTCGCCGACGTCGTGCGCCAGGGCAAGGCGCTCTACATCGGCGTGTCCGAGTGGACTGCAGACCAGATCCGGGAGGGCGCCGCGCTCGCCAAGGAGCTGCGCATCCCGTTCGTCTCGAACCAGCCTCAGTACTCGATGCTGTGGCGCGTGATCGAGGACGAGGTGGTCCCGGCGTCGGAGGAGGCCGGCCTCTCCCAGATCGTCTGGTCGCCGGTGGCGCAGGGCGTGCTCACCGGCAAGTACCTCCCGGGTCGGCCGGTTCCCGAGGGATCGCGCGCGACGGACGCGAAGGGCGGCAAGAGCACGATCAGCCGCTTCATGACCGACGACGTTCTCACCCGCGTGCAGAACCTTCGCCCGATCGCCGACGAGTTGGGTCTCAGCATGGCGCAGCTCGCCGTCGCGTGGGTGCTGCAGAACGAGAACGTCGCCGCGGCGATCATCGGCGCCTCGCGCCCCGAGCAGATCGCGGAGAACGTCAAGGCCAGCGGCGTGGAGATCCCCTCCGAGCTGATGTCCCGCATCGACGAGGCCCTCGGCGGCATCGTCGAGCGCGATCCGGCGAAGACCCAGCCCCCGGCGACACGCCCGTAAAGCCGCCCCGGCCCTCCCGGTGTCCTTAGGTGTGAGCTTTTCGGTCAGAACTGACAGAAAAGCTCACACCGAACGTCGGCTGCCTGGAGCAGTCGGGCGATGCGCGTCACCGGATCGACTCGTATACGTAGAACCGGCCTGTGGCCTCATCGAGGAGGATGAGCAGCACGTCGTCGTCGCGGAACACCTCTGCCTTGCGCAGCCCTGGATGTGGGAGGAGGAGATAGTTCTCGGGCTGGAGCGCCTCCGTGATCTCCGCCACGAGCACGACCTGGTCGCTGGTCAGGTCGACGGGGCTCATCCACCGCGGATCGAAGAAGGTCTCGGTGAGGTCGGCGTCCCGGTCGGCCTCGAACACAGTGAAACCGGGGCCGGGCCCATCGGCGAAACCCGGCTCGCTGTGGCGCTCGACGACTCGCAGCCCGGGTGGGACCGCGATGCCCCAGTGCATCTCGATGCCCCTCTCGGAAGGGAAGCGCAGCGTTGTGACCACGATGAGGACGATGGCGCAGACGGCGACGGCGGCAGGCGCGAGAAGGACTCCGGCGGCCAGCGCGAAGACACCTCGACTCATGCCTTCAGGCTAGGCCGAAGCGCCTGAGGCCGCGTCGTCCCCACGTCTGGTGAGGTCTCGTTCGCCTCCGACCGTAGGCCCCCGTCGGTCGTGATTTGGGCTTTTCGGAAGGGTCGGGTAGTGTTGGCGGAGCCGACGCGGGATGGAGCAGCTCGGTAGCTCGCTGGGCTCATAACCCAGAGGTCACAGGTTCAAATCCTGTCCCCGCTACCAAAAATAGTTACATCCCAACCGCGGTCTTCTTTCCAGGGCCGCGGTTGTGTCTTTCCCAGGGGAGTCGACCTCTGCGGCGTTCCAG
>CAYVWO010000183.1:2136-5858 GCA_964455495.1 uncultured Tessaracoccus sp. | reverse complement strand
GTCACGAACGCGTAGAGTTGGTCGAGGTGCGGGGAGGACATGCGCACAGGGTAGCGGGAGCCATTCGGGGCCTCCCCGGGGAGCCGCGCGGAAATTGTCGGAGGGGCCTGATTAGCTTGTCGGCATGGATCTCCTCCTGCTACTTCTTGCCCTCCTTCTCGGCGCGGCACTCGGCTTCCTGGTGGCCCGCGTGACGGGCGCCACGGCCCAGGCGCAGCCGGATGCCGACCCGCGGGCGCTCACCGCCGCGCGGGAGGAGGCGTCGGCGGCGCGCGGCGAGGAGCTGGCGGCCGTCCGGGCAGACGCCACGCGCCAGTCGCTCGAGGCCGCGGAGCTGCGGACGACGGTGGCGGACGCACAGCGGCTGGTCGCGGAGGCCCGGGGCGAGACGGCGAGGGTCGCGGCGCAGGTCGCCGCCGCGGCGGCCCAGCGCGACGCCGCGGTGCAGAAGGCCGTGGAGCAGGCGGCAGACCGTGAGGCGCTGCTGAACCAGTTCAAGGTGCTGAGCGCCGAGTCTCTTGAGCGCCAGAACAGGCAGGCGGACGCGGCAACGGAGCAGCGGCTGAAGGCCACCGAGCAGTTGGTCGCGCCGCTCACCGACGGGCTGCGCCAGATGCAGGAGAAGCTGCAGCTGGTGGAGCTCGAGCGGGCGAAGATGGCGGCAGAGCTCGGCGAACAGGTGGCGACGATGCAGCGCTCCGGGGAGGCCATCCGCCGCGAGACCTCCAGCCTGTCCAACGCGCTGCGCACCCCCCAGGTGCGCGGAGCCTGGGGTGAGCGCAGCCTGAAGCGGATCGTCGAGATATCCGGCCTCACCGAGCGCTGCGACTTCGACACCCAGCAGACCTACGCCTCCGACGACGGCAGGTTCCGCCCGGATCTCCGGGTTAATCTCCCCGCGGGCAAGGTCATCTTCGTCGACTCCAAGGTGCCGCTCGCCGCCGTCCTCGAGGCATACAACACGGAGGACGAGGCGCTGCAGCGCGGCCACTTCCTCTCCTTCGCGCGCAACGTGCGCACGCACATCGACCAGCTCTCCGAGAAGGGCTACTGGCAGCTCGACCTCGGGTCGCCGGAGTTCGTGATCCTCTACCTGCCCTCGGACGAGATCTATCGGCTCGCGCTTGAGCAGCTGCCGGACCTGCACGAGTACGCCACGCGCAAGCAGGTCGTCCTCGCCTCGCCCGGGCTGCTGATCCCGCAGCTGCAGATCGTGGCCAACGGCTGGAAGCAGGTGGCGCTAGCCGAGACCGCCGGGCAGATCTCGAAGCTGGGCCGCGAGCTGCATCAGCGCCTCGCCACCCTCGGTTCGCACTTCGACAAGCTCGGCCGTTCGCTCACCGGCTCCGTCAAGGCGTACAACAGCGCCGTCGCCACGCTCGAGAGCCGCGTCATGGTCTCGGCCCGCCGCTTCCGCGACCTGGAGCTCACCGACGAGGACCTCCCCCAACTCGACCCGCTCGGCGAGACCACCCGCCAGCCCGCCGTCGCGGAGATGATCACCTACGCCGAGGAGCGCGACCGCGAGCATGCGCTCTTCGCCGACGACGTCCTCAGCCCCGCGCCGGTTCGCCGCCTCCGCCGGGACGGGACCGAAGGGTAGCGATGGGTGCACAATTGCACCCATGACCGCCCTAACCGAGCTCGCCGCGCAGGTCCCCGACGCCGTCGCCCGCCTCACCGGCGTAGCCCGCCGCACGCCCGTGCATCTCGACGAACGACTGTCGACGGCGACCGGCGCGCAGATCTGGTTGAAGCGCGAGGACCTGCAACCCGTACGCTCCTACAAGCTGCGGGGCGCCTACAACCTGATGGCGCAGCTGACCGACGACGAGAAGGCGGCCGGCGTCGTCTGTGCCTCCGCGGGCAACCACGGTCAAGGCGTCGCCTACTCCGCCGCGGCGCTCGGGATGCACGCGACGGTCGTCGTCCCCCACACGACGCCGCGGCAGAAGCGGCAGCGCATCGTCGACCTCGGCCGCGGCCAGGTCGACCTCGTGCTCCACGGCGCCACGTATGACGAGGCCTCCGACGAGGCGGCGCGGATGTCGGAGCGCGACGGAAGGGTCCTGGTCCCCGCCTTCAACGACCCCCGCACCGCGGCGGGTCAGGCGACGGTTCTCGTCGAGTCGATCGAGCAGCTGGGCTTCGTGCCCGACATCGTCGTCGTGCCCGTCGGCGGCGGCGGCCTCCTCTCAGGGATCGCCGCGTGGCTGCAGACGGCGCACCCGGAGGTCCGCATCGTCGGCGTCGAGCCCGAGGGGGCGCCCTGCATCGCCGCCGCGCTCTCGGCGGGGCGCCCCGTCACGCTGAAGGACATCGACACGTTCGTCGACGGCGCCGCGGTGCGCCGCGCGGGCGACTACACCTTCAAGGTGATCCGCGAGGCCGACGTGGAACTCATGCGCATCCCCGAGGGCCAGGTGTGCAGCGAGATGCTGACGATGTACCAGACCGACGGCATCATCGCCGAGCCCGCCGGCGCGCTCGCCGCCGCGGCGCTCCCGAGCGGCGGCCCCGGCCCGCGCATCCAGATCCCGACCGGCTCCCGGGTGCTGGTGCTGGTCTCCGGCGGCAACAACGACGTCTCCCGCTACGCCGAGGTCGTCGAGCGCTCGCTCATCCACGAGGGCAGGAAGCGCTACTTCCTGGTCGACTTCCCGCAGCAGCCCGGCGCGCTGAGGATGTTCCTCGACTCGGTGCTCGGCCCCGACGACGACATCACCTATTTCGAGTACGTGAAGCGCAACAACCGAGAGACCGGCCCCGCGCTCGTCGGCGTCGAGCTGGGCAACCCCGGCGACTACCGCTTCCTGGTGGAGCGCATCGCCGAGTGCGGGATGAAGGCCGAAGAGGTCGCCTATGACAGCCCGTACTTCCAGTTCCTGGTGTAGGCGCGGACCTTTCGACGCCGACGAAGGTCGAGGGCAAGGCAGGCGTTGCAGCGCGAAGCGCGATCACGCGCTCCTGCGTCGCTTCGCTCCTTGAGGCACGGCTCAAGGACCGTGTTTAGTGCTGTTTAGTGCTTGACCGCGCGGCGGAGGTCCTTGCGGAGCTCGGGCGGGAGGGCGAAGGTCAGCGTCTCCTCGGTCAGGCGCTCCTCGACGGCGGCGGGGTAGCCGCGCTCCTCCAGGAAGGTCAGCACGCCCTGGACCAGGTCGTCGGGGACCGAGGCGCCGCTGGTGACGCCCACCGTCGAGACCCCCTCGAGCCACGCAGGGTCGATCTCGCCCGCGTTGTCGACGCGATGCGAGGCCTTCGCGCCCGCCTCGAGCGCGACCTCGACGAGGCGCACCGAGTTCGACGAGTTGCTCGACCCGACCACGATCATCAGGTCGCACCCGCCCTGGGCGATCTGCTTGACCGCGAGCTGACGGTTCTGGGTCGCGTAGCAGATGTCGTCCGATGGCGGGTCCATCAGCAGCGGGAACCTCTGCCGCAACCGGCTCACCGTCTCCATGGTCTCGTCCACAGAGAGCGTCGTCTGGCTCAACCACGCGAGGTTCGTGCCCTCAGGGATCTCCAGGCCGTCGACATCGGACGGCGACTGCACGAGCGTCGTCTGCTCAGGCGCCTCGCCCATGGTGCCCTCGACCTCCTCGTGCCCGCCGTGGCCGATCAGCAGAATCTGCGTGCCCTGGCCCGCGAACCGCTTAGCCTCGTGGTGCACCTTGGTGACCAGTGGGCAGGTGGCGTCGATGGTCTTCAGCGAGCGCACGGCG
>CAYVWO010000183.1:0-2102 GCA_964455495.1 uncultured Tessaracoccus sp. | reverse complement strand
TCGCGCCGACGGGAACCTCGTCGAGCTCCTCCACGAAGACCGCGCCGCGCGCCTCCAGCGTCTCGACGACGTGCTTGTTGTGCACGATCTGCTTGCGCACGTACACCGGCGGGCCGTACAGGTCCAGCGCCTTCTCGACGGTGACGACGGCGCGGTCCACGCCCGCGCAGTACCCGCGCGGCGCGGCCACGACCACACGCTTGGTTTCGGTGCTCATGAGGTCAGTCTACGGGGGTAGGGTTCCGGCCATGGCCCTCGACAGCTCGGCGGAGCACCCGCAGCCGCTGGGGCGCGTCATCGGCGCGGTCAAGGACTGGGTGGGGCGCTGCGGCGAGATCTGGGTCGACGCGCAGGTGGTCGAGATCAAGCGACGGGCCGCCCCGACCCAGTTCCTGACCTTCCGCGACCGCGTCGCCAACATGTCGGCGCGCGTCACCGTCTCGTCGCTCGTCCTCGACGCCGCCGGGCCCCTCCCCGAGGGGTCCCGCGTGACGGCCCGGGTCCGGCCGCGCGTGTGGGACCGCGACACGTCGCTCAGCTTCGAGTGCCTTGAGATCCAGGTCGCCGGCGAGGGCCGGCTCCTCGCGCAGCTGGAGCAGCTGAAGCGAAAGCTCCAAGCCGAGGGGCTGTTCGAGCCGCACCGCAAGCGCCGCCTCCCCGTGCTGCCGCGCGCTATCGGCCTGATCACCGGCAAGGACTCCGACGCCGAGCGCGACGTCGTGACCACCGTTCACCGCCGCTGGCCCGCGGCGGTCATCCGGACCCGCCACTCGCTCGTCCAGGGGCCGGCTGCGGCCGAGTCCGTGATGACCGCGCTCGCCGCCCTCGACGCCGACCCCGCCGTCGACGTCGTCGTCATCGCCCGCGGCGGCGGCTCGCTCGAGGACCTGCTCCCCTTCTCCGACGAGGGGCTCGTGCGCGCGGTCGCCGCGGCCCGCACGCCTGTCGTCACCGCGATCGGCCACGAGGCCGACCAACCGTTGGTCGACTTCGTGGCAGACCTCCGGGCCTCTACGCCCACCGACGCCGGCAAGCGCGTCGTGCCCGACCACGCCGACGAGGCCGCCGGCCTCGCCGTCGCCCGGACTCGGCTGGGCCGAGCCGTCGACGCGATGCTGGCCGCGGAGCAGGCGCGACTCGACGCCGTCCGCACCCGCCCCGTGATGGTCGACCCGACCAGCGCCTTCGCCGCCCACTACGACCGGCTGGCGCACCTGCGCCACCGGTTGAGCACCGCCGTCGACCGCACCCTCCAGGCCGAACAGGCGGAGCTTCGCGCCGCCGTCGGAACCATCCGGGCCCTCTCTCCCCAGCGCACGCTCCAGCGCGGCTACGCCGTCCTGGTCGACGCCGCCCACGGCTCCGTGTCCAGCGTCGCCGATACCGCGGCGGGGGAACGCATCCAGGCCTACCTCTCGGACGGCGAGCTCACACTCGACGTCGTGTCCGTCGCACCCAAGGAGGCCCCCCGTGGCTGAGCAGACCCGCGCCAAGACCCCTGCGGCCGAGCCCGAGCCGACCTACGAGCAGGCCCGCGACGAGCTGCTGCGCGTGGTGCAGCAGCTGGAGTCCGGCGGCGCCTCGCTGGCCGAGTCGATGGCGCTCTGGCAACGCGGCGAGAAGCTCGCCGCCGTCTGCCAGGGATTCCTCGACGGCGCCCGGGAACAGGTCGCCGCCTCGCGGAAGGACTAGGCCTGCGGCGCGGCCTCGGTCAGCGTCGCCGCGAAGGCCTCCAGGGCGACGAAGTCCGCGTCGGCCGCGACGACCGCGGTGTCGGCCTCACCCTCGCTCACCAGCGAGCGCGTGCGGCCGTCCGAGCTCTCGTACCGCTCCCAGGAGCGCCCCGCTGCCTCGACCTCGCCGCCGACCGCGTGGCCCTCCCTTGTCGCCGAGCGCACGAACGCCGCCTCCGCGCCGTCGCGCTGCTGGATGCCGAAGTAGATCCCATCGGGCGATAGGTATCCCACCTGCCACGCGTTGGCCTCGGCGGGTTCGCCGGTGATCCACGGCTGCCCCTCCAAACCCCACGCGGCACGCACCGGCACCCACCCGCTCCCCAGCCCCTCGGCCACGAGCCGCCGCTACCGCGACTCGCCCGTCGC
>CAYVWO010000182.1:0-5940 GCA_964455495.1 uncultured Tessaracoccus sp. | reverse complement strand
CGGGCCTCGGGGATCAGGCCTCGCAGCTGCGCCGCGGTCTTCTCGATCGTTCCCACGCGGTTGTGCACGAAGAACACCTGGCCCTCGCGCGCCAGCTCGCGGCGGATCGCGGCCTTGACCTGCGCGTTGTCGTACGGGCCCGCGAAGGTGAGGACGGGGTGGCGCTCCTCGGGAGGCGTGGCGATCACGCTCATCTCGCGGATGCCCGTGATGGCGATCTCCAGCGTGCGCGGGATGGGCGTGGCGGACATGGACAGCACGTCCACGTTGACCCGCATCGCCTTCAGCCGCTCCTTGTGCTCGACGCCGAACCGCTGCTCCTCGTCGATGATGACGAGGCCGAGGTCCTTGAACTGGACCTCCTTGCCGAAGAGTCGGTGCGTGCCGATGACGACGTCGATCCTGCCGCTGGCGAGCCCCTCGACGATCTTGCGCG
Source organism: uncultured Tessaracoccus sp. (assembly GCA_964455495.1). Classification (GTDB taxonomy): domain Bacteria; phylum Actinomycetota; class Actinomycetes; order Propionibacteriales; family Propionibacteriaceae; genus Arachnia. The sequence goes on along the minus strand of CAYVWO010000182.1, from coordinate 5,504 downwards.
CCTCCGCGTCGGTCTGGAACCGCGACAGCTGCGCCAGGTGCACGGGGAAGCCCGCGAACCGGGACGCGAACGTCTGGTAGTGCTGGGTGACGAGCAGCGTCGTCGGCACGAGCACCGCGACCTGCTTGCCGTCCTGCACCGCCTTGAACGCGGCCCTGACGGCGATCTCGGTCTTACCGTAGCCGACGTCGCCGCAGATCAGCCGGTCCATGGGGACGAGGTTCTCCATGTCAGCCTTGACCTCGACGATGGCGGAGAGCTGGTCGGGCGTCTCGACGAAGCTGAACGCGTCCTCCAGCTCGCGCTGCCAGGTGGTGTCCGGTCCGAACGCGTGACCCTTGGTCGCCTGGCGCGCGGCGTACAGCTTGATCAGCTCCGCCGAGATCTCGCGGACGGCCCGGCGCGCCTTCGCCTTGCGCTTGGTCCAGTCGGCGCCGCCCATCTTGTCCAGCGCCGGCGACTCGGAGCCGACGTAGCGGCTCAGCTGGTCGAGCTGGTCCATCGGGACGAACAGCCGGTCGCCGGGGTGTCCGCGCTTGCTGGGCGCGTACTCGATGACGAGGTAGTCGCGCGTCGCGCCCTGCACCGTGCGCTGGACCAGCTCGACGAAGCGGCCGACGCCGTGCTGCTCGTGCACCACCGGGTCGCCGGCCTTGAGCTCCAGCGGCTGGATGGTCGCCTTGCGGCGGGCGGGGAGCTTGCGCTCGGCCCGGTCGACGCTCGTCTGGCCGGTCAGCTCCGCGGCGGTGATCACCTCGATCTTGGGCCCGTCCGCGCGCCATCCCGCGAGCGCCGACGACAGCACGACGGTGACCGATCCCGGCTCCGGGGCCTCCCCCAGCTCACCGACGGCGGCCCGGATGCCCGCCTCGCCGAGCAGCTCGACGAGGCGCTGCGCGAGGCCGCGCCCCTCGACGGCGAGGACGACGCGCCAACCGTCGGCGACCCGAGCGGCGATGTGTCGAGTGGCCGCGTCGGTGTCGCCGCGGAAGGACTCCGACGGCCCTACCGCGAGGTTACGGGAGTGGACGGAGTCGGCGTCGAACTCGATCTCCGGGGAGTCGTCGCCCACGCCGAACGGGGAGAGCGACCACCAGCCGAGACCCTTGCCGAGCGCGTGCAGGCGGACGTCGGCGAGGCTCCAGTAGGCGGAGGCGCCCAGGTCGATGGGCGACTGCCCTCCCCCCGCGGCTGCGGCCCAGCTGGCCTCCAGGAACTCCTGGCTGGTCGCCACCAGCTCGGCCGCGCGGGTCCGGATCAGCTCGGGTTGCGAGGCAAGGATCAGCGAGCCCGTCGGCAGCACGTCGACCAGCAGCTCCAGCCCGTCGACGAGCACGGGGATCAGCGCCTCCATGCCCTCCTTCGCGTGCCCCTCGGAGACCGGGCCGAGCAGGTCGGCCAGCTCGGGATGCTGCGCGGCGAGCCGGCGCGCGCGTCCACGCACCGCGTCGGTCAGCAGTAGTTCGCGGCACGGCGGGGCGACTACGGCGGTCATCGTCTCGCCCGTCGAGCGCTGGTCCGCGACGGTGAACGTGCGGATCTCGTCGACCTCATCGCCGAAGAAGTCCACGCGCACGGGGTGCTCCGCCGTGGGCGGGAACACGTCGACGATCCCGCCGCGCACGGCGAACTCGCCGCGCCGCTCGACGAGGTCGACGCGGTTGTATGCGGCGCCCGCGAGGTCGCGGAGCAGGTCGCCGAGCGGGTACTCGCAGCCCACCTCGATGCGCACCGGCGCCATCTCGGAGAGCCCCCTGACCTGGGGTTGGAGCAACGAGCGGACGGGCGCGACGACGACGCGGGGCGCGGGAACGTCGTCGTGTCCGGCGAGGCGCCGCAGCACGGAGAGCCGCCGGCCGACCGTGTCCGCGCGCGGCGACAACCGCTCGTGCGGGAGCGTCTCCCACGCGGGGTAATAGGCGACGGCGTCCTCGCCGAGGAGGTCGCCGAGCTCGGCGGTCAGCTGCTCGGCCTCGCGGTACGTCGAGGCCACGAGCAGGACGGTGCGGCCGGACTCCTCCGCGATGGAGGCCACCAGCCGCGGAAAGAACGACGCGACGGTGGTGACGTCGAGGGCGGTGACGCCCCTGCGCCGCGAGTCGGCGAGGGTGGCCGCGAACCCGGGGTCCGTCTCGAGCAGCGCAAGCAGTCCGGGAAATTTCACCCGCCTACCCTACTCCCGCTCCTTGAGCCAGGCGCACGCGCGAAGCGCCGTGCCTGCGTCGAAAGGCCTGGCGCCCGGTTTGAGGACCTGACCCGAGTCCGATTTCCGGGTGCCAGACGCTTCGACACGGTGGCGGTCGACTTCGTCGACGCAACCGGCTCAACGAGCGCTAATTGTTGAAGCGGTTCTGAGTCTCTACGAGACCGTGGCGGACCAGGTGCTCGACGGCGTCGGCGGCGACGGCGGCGTCGACGCGCAGCTCGTCGAGCTGCTTGGGCCTCAGCTTGGCCAGGACGTAGTCGGCGGCGGGCTGGCGGCCCTCGGGGCGGCCGATGCCGACACGGACGCGGTAGAAGTCGCCGGTTCCCAAGTGTCCGCGCATCGATTTCAGGCCGTTGTGGCCGTTGTCGCCCCCGCCGAACTTCAGCCGCAGCCGGCCAGGGTCGAGGTCCAGCTCGTCGTGGATCGCGATCACGCGGCCAGCCGGGATCTTGTGGAACGCCGCGACGGCCTTCACCGCCGCTCCGGACTCGTTCATGTACGTCGTCGGCTTCGCGAGGATCAGCTTGATCGCTTCGACACGCGGCGCGGCTTCGCCGGCGGCGCGGCTGGGCGAGGGGGGAAGCGTCACCGTCGCCACCTCGGCGCGGAGCCGCGACGCGAGGGAGAACGAGGAGCCGTAGCGGTCCGCGAGGTCCGCTACGGCCCAGAACCCGACGTTGTGCCGGGTGGGGTCGTAGGCCGGGCCCGGATTACCGAGCCCGACCACGAGGAATGGCTGCTCGCTCACTCAGCCGCTTCGTCGCCCTCGGCCTCGGCGGCCTCAGAGGCCGGGGCCACGATGGAGACGACCAGCTGCTCGGGGTCGCCGGCGGGCTCGACGCCCTCGGGCAGCGCGATGCCGGAGACGAGGATGTGGTCGCCGACGGTCAGGCCCTCGACGGAGACCTCGAACTCGGTGGGAATGTCGGTGGCCGGGGCCAGCACGGAGATCGTGGCGACCTCGTGGTTCACGATGGCGCCCTTCTCGGCGTCGCCAACGAAGTTGAGCGACACGTCGACGACAACCTTCTCGCCGGCCTTGACCAGGATGAGGTCCACGTGATCGATGGCGGGGAGGATCGGGTCGCGCTGGATCTGCTTGGGCAGGGCGAGGACCGGCTTCTTCTGGCCGTCGACGGTGATCTCGAGCAGCGCGTTGGCGGTGCGGAGCGCCAGGAAGACCTCCTGGGCGGGCAGCGCCAGGTGCACGGGGTCGGTGCCGTGGCCGTAGAGAACGGCGGGGGTCTGGCCGGCGCGGCGCAGGCGGCGCGCGGCGCCCTTGCCGAACTCGGTGCGGATCTGGGCGGAAATCGTGGCGTCAGCGGCCATGTCGGGTTCTCCTCAAGCTCTCGAAAATCAGGGGTGTGCGGCGCCGAGCGAGGAGCGGGCTCGTCGATAACGGACCGAAGTCCCTCGCCAGGCAACCCGCACAGCTTACCCCAGCCGTCGCCCAACGACGCAACCGGCCGACGCGCGGCACCGAGCCACGCCACCGGTAACGTTTCATTTCGCCTCGGAGCGCTCTAGAGTGACGACCATGACCGACGACGCGAGGCCGGACAAGGCGCGGAGCCGCGTGAGCATGCGCGAGGTCGCGGCGCTCGCGCAGGTCTCCATCGGCACCGTGTCCAATGTCCTCAACAACCCGGACCGCGTGCTTCCCGCCACCCGCGAGCGGGTGCAGCAGGCCATCGCGGAGCTCGGCTGGATCCCCAACAAGCAGGCGCAACACCTCCGCGCGGGCCGGAGCCGCACCATCGGCGTGGCCCTCATGGACGTCGCCAACCCGTTCTTCGCCGACATCCTGCGCGGGGCGAGCGCGAAGCTCGAGGCCGCCGGGTACTCGGTGCTGATCGGCGACTCCGACCAAGACCCAGAACGGCAGGCCCGGACCCTCCGCGGGTTCCTCGAGCAGCGCGTGCGCGGCGTCCTCCTCGGCCCGATCGGCGCGACCCCGCCCGAGGTCGCCGAACTCACCGGCGCCGGGATCCCAACCGTCTTGTTCGACCGCTTCGCGAAGGACGCCGAGTGCTGCTCCGCCGGCGTCGACGACGTGGCTGGCGGCCGGATGGCCGTCGAGCACCTGCTCCAGACCGGGCACCGCGCGCTCGCCTTCGTAGGCGGGCCGTCCTCGCTGGCGCAGGTCCGCGAGCGCCGCGAGGGCGCCGAGGCCGCGACGGCAGAGGCGGACGCGTCGCTGCTCGCGATCTCGACCCCTCAGCTCGACTTCGCGGCGGGCAGGCAGGCGGCCGACGAACTGGCCTTGCTGCCTGCGGACGTCCGCCCCACGGGCGTCTACTGCGCCAACGACATGACCGCGATCGGCATGCTGCAGGGCCTGGTGCGCAACGGGCTGCGCGTGCCCGAGGACGTCGCCCTCGTCGGCTACGACGACATCGAGTTCGCCGCGGCGGCCGCCGTGCCGCTCTCCTCTGTCGCGCAGCCCCGCCGGGAGCTCGGCGCCGCGGCCGCCGAGTTGCTGCTGCGGGAGATCGCCGACGACGAGGCGGGCCTGCCGCACGAGCACCGCTCGCTGCGTTTCACGCCGTCGCTGATCGTGCGCCAATCCAGCGCCGCCGGACGCTGATTTTCGCCCTTTGAGGCTTGACGCTTGAGGGGCACGGGAGTAGGTTTTCGTTGAAACGATTCAGGCCCCGACGTGGGAGAAGCAGATGACCACCTTCGAATCCATCACCGACCAGCTCGCGCTGCAGGCCATCGAGGTGCCCTCCTGGGCGTATGGCAACTCGGGAACCCGGTTCCGCGTCTTCGGCACGCCGGGCACGCCGCGCACGGTGTTCGAGAAGGTGGCCGACGCAGCTCAGGTCAACGCCTACACCGGCCTGGCCCCGAAGGTCGCGCTCCACTACCCCTGGGACAAGGTCGACGACTGGACGGCCCTCGTCGACTATGCGGCAGAGGTCGGCGTCGCGCTCGGCACCGTCAACTCCAACACCTTCCAGGACGAGGCGTACAAGTTCGGCAGCCTCGCCCACCACGACCCGGCGGTCCGCCAGAAGGCGATCGACCACCACCTCGAGTGCATCGAGGTCATGGACGAGATCGGCTCACGGGACCTGAAGATCTGGCTGGCCGACGGCACCAACTACCCCGGCCAGGGCGACATCCGCCGTCGTCAGGACTGGCTTGCCGACTCGCTGGCCAAGATCTACGCCCACATCGGCCCCGAACAGCGCCTCGTGCTGGAGTACAAGTTCTTCGAGCCGTCGTTCTACCACACCGACGTCCCGGACTGGGGCACGTCGCACGCGCAGGTCTCCGCGCTCGGCGACCGCGC
>CAYVWO010000181.1:0-6022 GCA_964455495.1 uncultured Tessaracoccus sp. | reverse complement strand
CGTGGTGCTCGCCCGTGACCTCGTCGTCGCCGCGCGGGGCCTCGATGCCGAAGCCGCCCGCGATCACCGAGAGGAAGGAGCGGTTCATCGCCTTGCACATGATGTACGAGAGGTAGGCACCGGAGGAGCCGACGAGCGCGCCGGTGATGATGAGCAGGTCGTTGCCGAGCATGAAGCCGCTGGCGGCGGCCGCCCAGCCGGAGTACGAGTTCAGCATCGAGATGACCACCGGCATGTCGGCGCCGCCGATGGCCGCGACCAGGTGGGCGCCGAGCAGCAGCGAGAGCACGGTGGCGATGGCCAGCGGGACGATCGAGCCGGTCGAGAGGTACCACCAGCCGAGGAGCACCAGCGCGACGATGACGGCCAGGTTCAGCCAGTGGCGCCCGGGCAGGGTCAGCGGCTTCGACTTGACCTTGCCGTTGAGCTTGCCCCACGCCACGAGCGAGCCCGTGAACGTGACGGCGCCGATGAAGATGCCGAGGTAGACCTCGATCATGTGCAGCGCGTCGGGGTTGGCGTGGTCGAGGTGCACGTTGAAGCCGACGAGCACCGCGGCGGCGCCGACGAAGCTGTGCAGCAGCGCGATCAGTTCGGGCATGCCGGTCATCTGGACCTTACGGGCCTTCCAGATGCCGATGACCGCGCCGATGCCGAGCGCCGCGTAGAGCATGGCCGCGGCGTCGGGCCGGAGGTTGTGGTTGGCGTAGTCGGTGTAGGCGATGGCGAAGTTGGTCGCGACGAGCGCGAACACCATGCCCATGATCCCGTACACGTTGCCCTTGCGCGCCGTCTCGTGCTTCGAGAGCCCGGCCAACGCGAGGATGAACATCAGCCCGGCGGCGATGTAGGTGGCGTTGATGAAGTTCGTGAGCATGGTCGATCAGCCCTTCTTGAACATGTTGAGCATGCGCGCGGTCACGGTGAAGCCGCCGAACACGTTGATGGAGGCCAGCAGCACGGCCACGAACGCGACGATCTTGACCAGCATGCTGTCGCTGGCCAGCTGCGTCATCGCGCCGACGACGATGATGCCGCTGATCGCGTTGGTGACGCTCATGAGCGGGGTGTGCAGCGCGTGCGTCACGTTCCAGACCACGTAGTAGCCGACGACGCCCGCGAGCGCGAAGATGCCGAACAGCCCGACGAAGCTCGACGGCGCCAGCGTCAGGGCGGCGATCAGCACGAGCGCGCCGAGGCCGACCGCGACGACCTGGTGCCACCAGGGCCGCGGCTCCTTCGGGGGCGCGGCCTCCACGACGGCGGGTGCCGCGGCGGGCGCGGGCGCGGCCGAGACCTCGATCGGCGGGGGCGGGAAGGTGATCTCGCCGTCGCGCACCGTCGTCATGGTGCGGACCACCTCGTCGTCGAAGTCGAGGACGAGGGTGCCGTTCTTCTCCGGCGTCATCAGGGTCAGCGCGTTGACGAGGTTGGTGCCGTACAGCTGCGACGACTGGCCGGGCAGGCGGCTCGCGAGGTCCGTCCAGCCGATGATCGTCACGCCGCCCTCGGTGACGTAGGTCTCCCCCGGCCTCGTCAGCTCGCAGTTGCCGCCGCCGAGCGCCGCGAGGTCGACGATGACCGAGCCCGGCCGCATCGTGGCGACCATGTCGGCGGTGATCAGCTTCGGCGAGGGGCGGCCGGGGATGGCAGCGGTGGTGACGATGATGTCGACGTCCGCGGCCTGATCGGCGTACAGCTGCGCTGCCTTCTCGGCGTAGTCGGCGCCGACCTCCTTGGCGTAGCCGTCGGAGCTGACGCCCTGGTCGGCCGTGTCGACGTGCAGGAAGGTGGCGCCCATGGACTCGACCTGCTCGGCCGTCTCCGGGCGGACGTCGGTGGCGCGGACGATGGCGCCCAGCGAGTTCGCGGCGCCGATCGCGGCCAGGCCTGCGACTCCGGTTCCCGCGACGAGCACCTTGGCCGGCGGCACCTTGCCCGCGGCGGTCACCTGGCCGGTGAAGAACCGGCCGAAGGCGTGCGCGGCCTCGACGACGGCGCGGTAGCCGGAGATGTTGGCCATCGAGCTCAGCGCATCGAGCGCCTGCGCGCGGCTGGTGCGCGGCACCATGTCCATGCTGAGCGCGGTGACGCCGCGGGCGGCGAGCCGCTCGGTCAGCGCGGCGTCCTGGCGCGGCCAGAGGAACGCGACGAGCCGGGCGCCGGGCCGCAGCGCGGCGATCTGCTCGTCGGTGGGCGGGTTGACGGCCAGCACGACGTCGCTCCCCCACGCCTCCGCGGCGGTTCCGACGACGGCACCCGCCTCGCGGAAGGCCTCGTCGGGCAGGGCGGCGCGTGCGCCGGCCCCGGATTCGACGAGGACGTCGTAGCCGAGGCCGATGAGCTGAGTGACGGTTCTGGGTGTCGCGGCCACCCGGTTCTCGCCGGGCGCCACCTCCAAAGGAATGCCGATTCGCATAAGCAGAAACCCTATCGGTTGGCCGTTCGGGTCGCCCACCGGGGTCAACCCACCCGCTAGAGAACGGCGCCGGGGCGGTAGGCGGCCGCGTCGGGATCGGACGCGACGACGGCGGCGACCCGCTCGGCGACGCGGGCGACCTGGTCCTGTGCAGTGCCCGCGAGCTCCAGCGGGCTGACCACCAGGGCTCCGAGCTCCTCGCGGGTGAGCTGCAGGCGGTCGTCGGCGGCGAGGCGATCGAGCAGGTCGTTCTCCTTCGCTCCCTGGCGCAGGCCTAGGGCGACGGCGACGGCGTGCTCCTTGATCGCCTCGTGGGCGACCTCGCGGCCCACGCCCTTACGGACCGCCGCCATCAGCACCTTCGTCGTGGTGAGGAACGGCAGGTAGCGCGACAGCTCGGCCTCGATCACCGCGGGGAACGCGCCGAAGTCGGCGAGCACCGTCAGGAAGGTCTCGAACAGGCCGTCGAGCGCGAAGAACGCGTCGGGCAGCGCGACGCGGCGCACCACCGAGCAGGACACGTCGCCCTCGTTCCACTGGTCGCCCGCCAGCTCGCCGACCATCGACACGTAGCCGCGCACGATCACGGCGAGGCCGTTGACGCGCTCGCAGGAGCGGGTGTTCATCTTGTGCGGCATGGCCGACGAGCCAACCTGCCCCTCCTTGAAGCCCTCCGTGACCAGCTCGATGCCTGCCATCAGCCGGATGGTGGTGGCGACGTTCGACGGCGCGGCCGAGATCTGCGCGAGCGCGGGGACGGCGTCGTAGTCGAGCGAGCGCGGGTAGAGCATGTCCTGCGCCGTGCCGACGGGGCCCTTGATGCCGCGCGCCGGGTACCGGCCGATGAGGTCGTCGAGGCGCGCGAGCGCGACCAGCAGCTCGTCGGCGGCGGTGGCGAAGCGCTTTCCGAGCGTCGTCAGCTGCGCGGCGACGTTGTGCGAGCGGCCGGTCAGCGGCTGGTCGGCGTACTGCACCGCCAGCCGCGACAGCTGCGCAAGAGCGGCGACGACGCGCACGCGGATCACGCGCAGCGACCCCAGCACCTGGAGCTGCTCGATGTTCTCGGTGAGGTCGCGCGACGTCATGCCCTTGTGGATGTGCTCGAAGCCCGCGAGGTCGTTGAACTCCTCGATCCGCGCCTTCACGTCGTGCCGGGTGATCCGCTCGCGCTCGTTGATGGAGTCGAGGTCGACGTCGCCGATCACGCGTTCGTAGGCGGCGATCACCTCGTCGGGGTTCGCACCGCCGAAGTCGACGCCGAGGTCGCGTTGGGCGCGAAGCACGGCGAGCCACAGCCGGCGCTCGGCGACGATCTTCGCCTCGGGGGCCCAGATGTCGCGCATCTGCGCGGAGGCGTAGCGGTTGGCAAGGACGTTGGGGACGCTCATGGCCGAGCAGTCTAGTGGGCCGTCGCACCAGGCCCACTACTCTCAAGATCATGCTGCTCTTCCTCTTCGGGCCGCCGGCTGTTGGCAAGATGACCGTCGGAAGAGCGATCTGCGCCCGCACGCCGTTCCGGCTCTTCCACAACCACATGACCATCGAGCCGCTCGTCGAGACCTTCGGACACGGCACGCCCCAGTTCAACACCCTCAACGAGGAGTTCCGCCGCCGCGTGCTCGAGGAGGCCGCAGCGGGAGGAATCGACCTGGTCTTCACCGTCGTCTGGGGCCTCGACCTCGAGGAGGACCTCGCGCTCACGAAGAGCTACATCGACATCTTCGACGGCGACGCCGCGTTCGTGGAGCTGCGCTCCGACCTCGGCACGCGCCTGGCCCGGAACCGCACGACCGAACGCCTGGCCGAGAAGCGCTCCAAGCGCGACCTCGCCTGGTCCGACGAGAACGTCCGCGCCATGGACAAGCACCTGATGACCTCCGAGCGCCCGAGCGTCGCCGACGAGCTCCTCGCTCTCCACCCGCACCTGGTCCTGGACAACACCCGCCTCACTCCCGAGCAGGCGGCCGACCGGATCGTGAGGTGGCTCGAAGGCGTCCAGGCGCACCGGCAACCGGGCCGTCGCAGCGACTAACGCTCCTTAAGAGTGGGATGTTGGTTCAGATCTGAACCAACATCCCACTCTTAAGCGGCCTCGGGGGTACCGAGAGACATCACTCGAAGGTGAGGCCCCCGTTGACGGTCAGGCATTGGCCGGTAAAGAAGCTCGCGCCGCCGGCGAGGAAGGCCACCGCGTCGGCCAGCTCGTCCGGCGTCCCCGTGCGGCCGAGCGGCACCTCCGCCGCGTAGCCTCCGGTGTCCGCGCCGTCGTGGCGCTCGACGGGGATCCATCCGGGCGCGACGAGGTTCACCCGGACGCCGTCTGGCCCGAGTTCGTTGGCCCAGGACCGGGTCAGCCCGACCATGGCGGCCTTCGCCGACACGTAGGTCGCGAACGGCGCCGCGCCGAGCTGCACCACCTCGCTGCCGATGTTGACGATCGCGCCCCCGCCGAGCCGTCGCATCCCGGGCAGCGCCGCCCGGAGGAGCAGGAAGGGTGCCTTGACGAAGAAGTCGAGCTGGTCCTGGTAGTCGCGCCACGAGCTCTGCTCGACGGTCAGTTCCGGCTGCGGTCCCGTCGCGTTGTTGACGATGACGCCGACGTCCGCACCGAAGTGCGCGGCCGCACCCTCGACCAGCCCGCGCGCCTGCGTCTCGTCCGTCACGTCGGCCTGCAGCGCGACGGCGTCGCCGCCCTGCTCCCGGATCAGGCGCACGACTTCGTCCGCGTCGGCGGCGGACCGCGCATAGTTCACCGCGACCCGGGCGCCGTCGGCGGCCAGCCTCAGCGCGATCGCGCGCCCGAGCCCTCGCGACGCCCCGGTGACCAGCGCCACGCGTCCCTCCAGCCGACGTTCCATCGCCACTCCTTCACTCACCGGTGCCCACCGTACCGCCGCCCCTGTTGACCCGAGCTACAGAAGTGAGGCGACGACGCGGCGAGCACATTGCGGCTGCTTACGTCGGTTCGACAGCCGATTCGGGATGCCCGTCGGCCGCCGCTAGCTGGGTCTCCAGGTGGAAGACCTCGTCCAGGAACTCCCAGGACTCGTCCGGGGAGCCGTCCGAGGCGAACAGCTGCGCCATCTCGGCCTGCCAGCGACGGTTGACCTCCGTCGCGGCGACCCCGGCCTGGGCCGCGTCGAGATCCTCGGACTCGCAGTATCCGACGAGCAGGCCGTCGTCGCGAAGGTGCAACGAATAGTTGTGCCAACCCGCCTCCTTGAGCGCAGCCAGCAACTCGGGCCAGACCGCCGCATGGGCCTCGCGGTACGCCGTCAAGTTGCGCGGGTCCACGCGGCCGAGAAAGCAGTAACGTCTCATGGGCCCTTTCCTATCACTACACACACGCCCTGCCTGCCGCCAATCCCGGGTTACCGCTCCACGACCTCGCCGACGAGGTGCGGCTTGCCCTCCCTGCCGACGACGGCGAACGCCCATCCCGCGTCTTGCCGCGCGGCGGCGAAGCCGACCTTGCCCGGGAGTGGGATCGGCTTGGCGAACTGCACCCTCGCGCGGTAGGCGTCGGGCAAGCGGCCGAGGCCGGCCAGCGCCCTCGCGTGCGTCCACATGCCGTGGATGATCGGGCGGCGGAAGCCGAACAGC
>CAYVWO010000180.1:0-6026 GCA_964455495.1 uncultured Tessaracoccus sp. | reverse complement strand
GCCGGCGGAGATGATGTGCTCGCGCTCGGCGTCGAGGCCGGTGGTCTCGAAGTCCAGCGCCAGCATCGGCACCCGGTCGACGGGGGTGTCGCGCGACGGGGCGGGCGTCGTCAGGTAGCGGCGCAGGCCCCCGTCGGGAACCCGGTCGGCCAACGCCGCGTTCGACTTCCGAAACGGCCACCTCATCGCGCGGTCCTCACGCCGCCGCTCACGTCGGCTTCCCTCATGGCACGAACCTCAACCCAGAGTTCATTGCATGTACTGGGTCTGGAAGCTGACGGTGAGGGCGCGCTGGGCCTTGCCGACGAACGAGAACGCGTCGCGCAGCGTCCGCCGCTCGAACTCGGACAGCTCGCTGGGCGCGATGAAGTTGTCGGGCTGCTGGCCCGCGGCTACCTGCATTCCCTGGTGCTGCAGCCGTGTGTAGCAGAGGAACTCGTGGGCGTCGAGGAGGTTGTCGACCTCCGCGCCGTGCTCCGCCGCCGCCGTGAGCCGTGCCCGGGTGCCGACCTGGCGCAGCCCCCACTTCAGCGCGTACAGCCGCGCGACGTCGACGATGGGGTTGATGCCGCCCTTCTTGACGTCGAGGCGGTCGCGGTGCGCGCCCTGCTTCTCCAGCACGAACCCGCGCCAGAAGCCGATGGGCACCTCGATGTCATTGGCATGGGCCGCGAGATGGCCGAGGAACCGCGACGACTGCGGCGCCGACGCCAACACCCGGCGGTGCAACTGCACCGCGAGCGAGCGGTCGCCGTGGATGGGGCGCAGGTCGAAGAAGATCGACGAGTGCAGCACGGCCTCGGACGTGGGGGAGGAGAGCCAGCCGGAGAAGGTGCGCCACCATTGCGCGAGCGGCTGCCGCCAGCGCGGGTTGGTGGCCATGACGTCGCCGTCGCAGCGGCTGAAGCCGCACTGGACGAGCGCGGAGGTGAGGTACTCGGCAAGCTCGGCGAAGTAGGGGTCGTGCTCGGGCGTCGCCGCATCGTCGAGGATGAAGGCGTGGTCCTGGTCCGAACCCAGCGCCTGCTCCTGGCGCGCCAACGACCCCAGCGCGATCCAGCAGTAGGGCACCGGCGGCGGCCCCAGCTTCTCCTCCGCCAACTCGGCGAGGCGCTGCCATAGGGCCTCGGTCGTGCGGCTGACGATGCGCGAGATGTCCTCGGCCGTCGCATCCTGGCGCAGCAGCCGGGCGACGAGGCGGGGGAGCCTGCCCATCACCGTCGCGAGCCCCGCCACGTCGTCCTGGCGCGCCATGTCGCCCACGAGGTACAGCGGGCTCGAGCGCTCGAGCCGCATCAGGTCGCCCGATGTCACCATGCCGACGACGCGGCCGCCGTCCATCACGGGCAGGTGGTGGATGCGGTGCTCGACGAGGCTGAGTAGCACGTCCAGCGCCAGCGCGTCCTTGCCGACGGTGTAGGGGTCGGCGCTCATCACCTCGGCCAGCGGCGTGGTGCCGGGCTGGGCGGTGGCCACGACGCGGCGGAGGTCCCGGTCGGTGAGGATCCCGGCGAGCTGTTCGCCGCGCGTGACCACGATCGCGGAGATGCGATGGTTGTGCATGACGACGGCGGCGTCGCCGACGGTGCTCTCGACGTCGATCGTCACCGGCTGCCGGGTGATCATGTCCGCCACCGCGACCTGCAGGACCGGCCCGTCCTCGGAGGCCTGGCGGGTGGTGTCGCTCAACCGCGACTCGGTGAAGAACCGCATCACCCGCGGGTTGCTCACCAGCTGGCGCACGACGTCGGCCTCGAACGACCACAGCAGCGTGTCCTCGGTGGCGGTGAAGGTGAACCGGGAGGGGCGCTCCTCGAGGATCGACGACTGGCCGAAGCAGTGGCCTTCCTCGTCGTGGTCGATCAGCACGCCCTCGGCGTCGCGCACCTCGACGGCGCCCGAGCGGATGACGTGCATGCGGGAGTTCGGCGAGCCGGCCGTCAGGATCTGCGTGCCGCGTCGCACGTACGAGGCGATCGCACGCTGCGCGTAGGCGGCGGCCTCTCCGGGTGGCAGCAGCGACCATGGTTCGCGGCCGGCCAGAAACTGCGTCGTCTCTGCGAGCTCGGACATGTCGGAAGCCTACGGTACGCCAGTTAGTGGCGCGGAGGCGGCCCCGTCGTCGCGCGGATCACCAGCCGTGTGGGGAGCACCACCCGGGGCACACTGGCGGGCGGCGGCCCGGACAGCTGCTCGGCGAGCACCCGGACAAGCTCGCGCCCGAGCCGCTCGAAATCGAGCCTGACCGTCGTCAGCGGCGGGTGGCCGTACTCGGCGAGGGGGATATCGTCGAAGCCGACGACGGAGACGTCAGCCGGAACCCGTAGCCCGGCCTCATGCACCGCCCGGATCAGCCCGAACGCCATCTCGTCGTTGGCGCAGAACACCGCGGTGAGGCCGGGGTCGCGCACAAGCTCGCGGCCGAGCGCGTAGCCCGATCCGGGGCTCCAGTCGCCGAACAGCGGTTCCGGTGCCGTCGCGCCCGCGCGGGCGACGCAACGGCGCCAGGTGGCGGCCCTGACGTTGGCGCCGTGCGAGTCCTGCGGGCCGGCCAGGTGGTGCACGGTGCGGTGACCGAGCTGGAGCAGGTGGGTGATCGCCTCCTCGGCCCCGCGGACCTCGTTGCACACCACGGACGGGTAGCGCCCGGCCAGCCGCGAGTCGGCCACGACCGCGGGGAGGCCGGGGGGCAGGGGCAGGTCCGCCGATGCGGCATGTCCCGCGCGGATCAGGACGAGTCCGTCGAGGGCGATGTCGGACAGCAGCCGAGCGGCGGGATCGGAGCCCTCGGGGTTCGGCTCCGGCGCCTCCACGAGCTTGACGGAGTAACCGTGCTCCTGCGCCGCCGCGGCCGCGGCGGTGACCGCGAGTCCATCGGCGAGACGCGGGTGCCGTTGAGAGACGATGCCGATGCTCTCCACCGTGCCCACCCGCAGAGCGCGGGCCGCGCGGTTGGGCGCGTAGCCCAGCTCTGTCATCGCCTTCAGCACGCGCTCGCGCGTGGCGGGGCGCACGGACGGCGACCCCGTCGACACCCGGGAGACGGTCTGGGCCGACAAGCCCGCGAGCGCGGCGACGTCGCCGATCGAGGGGACCCGGGGTCGATCGGCCCGACGCTGCGTGCTCGCCATGACGCGACACTAGCAGCGGCATTTTCCACCGTCCGCATGTTAACGTCGCCATTTCGACGGAGCGATGACCTTGTGTCCGAATCGTTACGGACGTTGTTTCCGCTTAGTCCTTGCGTTCCTCGGCGGTTGGTGGTTCGCTTGGCAACGTAAACAAACGGGCGCGACCCGTGACGACAGGGGTGTTGTCGCGTCGGCCATCGCCCAGTTTCCGGGCGCCGACCCGATTTCGGCACGAAGGATCAATAGGAGGATCGTTCAATGAAGAAGACGAAGTTGGCCAAGTTCGCGGCGGCGAGCCTGCTCGCCGTCTCGGTAGCGCTTACCGGCTGCGGCGGTGATAAGGCCCCCGAGGGCGGCGGCGGAACCGCCGGCGGCGAGGGCGGTGGCGACCAGACGCTCACTGTGTGGACGTGGGACCCCGCGTTCAACATCTTCTCGATGAAAGAGGCCGAGAAGATCTACCAGAAGGATCATCCCGACTTCAAGCTCGACATCCAGGAGACCCCGTGGGATGACCTGCAGACCAAGCTCACCACCATCGCGCAGTCGCAGTCGTGGGACGAGCTGCCCGACATCTTCCTGATGCAGAACAACGCGTTCCAGAAGAACCTCTCCAACTACCCCGAGCTTGTGCAGCCGCTGACCGACTCGGGCATCAACTGGGACGAGTTCCCCGAGAGCGTGAAGGCCTTCTCGACGGTCGACGGCGTCAACTACGGCGTGCCCTTCGACGCGGGAACCGCGATCTCCGCGCTCCGGACCGACCTGATCGCGGAGGCCGGCCTCACCACCGCCGACTTCACCGACATCACCTGGGACAAGTACATCGAGCTTGGCAAGCAGGTCAAGGACAAGACCGGCAAGGCGATGCTGTCCGGTCCCGCGGGCTCGTCCGACATGATCATGATGATGCTGCAGAGCGCCGGGGCCAGCCTGTTCGACGACCAGGGCAACCCCACCATCGTCGACAACGCGGCGCTCAACACCGCGGTCGAGACCTACACGAGGCTCGTCAAGGAGGGCATCTTCGTCGAGGTCAACTCGTGGGACGAGTACGTCGGCGGATTCATCAACGGCAACATCGCCGGCGTCATCAACGGCGTGTGGATCGCGGGCACCATCCAGACGGCCGAGGATCAGGCAGGCAAGTGGGAGATCACCAACCTGCCGAAGCTCGACGGCGTCGACGGCGCGACGAACTACTCGGCCAACGGCGGCTCCTCGTGGGCGATCAGCAAGACCGGCGACTTCGACCTCGCCGCCGACTTCCTGAAGTCGACGTTCGCCGGGTCGACCGAGTTCTACGACATCATCCTCCCGAAGGCGGGCGCCGTGGCGAACTGGATCCCGGCCGGCGCGTCGGCGGTCTACGCCGCGCCGCAGCCGTTCTTCAACGATCAGCCCGTCTTCCAGATGGTCGTCGAGTTCGGAGCCAAGGTGCCGGCCAACAACACCGGCGTCTACTACTACGAGGCGCGCGACGCGGTCAGCGCCGCGTTGACGAAGGTCATCGGCGGCGGAGACATGGCGGCGTCGCTGGCCGAGGCCCAGTCGACGGTCGAGTTCGCGATGAACTAAGCCATGGTGTGCGGGCTGGGGAGACCCGGCCCGCACCCTTCCCGCTCGAACCCGAAAGAAGGAGACTCGCATGTCCTCGACCACCGCCGAGGGGGCCATGGCGGCGTCAGCGCCGGCTCCCCGCAAGCGACGGATGCTCCCGTCGCAGCGCCACAATCTGACCGGCTGGATGTTCCTGATCCCGGCCGCCCTGCTCATCCTGATCACGAGCTTCTGGCCCATGTTCGAGGCGCTCCTCCTGTCGATGCAGACGGGCAAGGGCACGAACCTCAACTGGGCCGAGCCGCTCTGGTACAACTACGCCCGGCTCTTTCAGGACACGACCTTCAAGCTCACGCTGGGCAACACGTTCGTTTACCTGATCATCCAGGTGCCGATCATGCTGGTTCTCGCGCTCGTGCTGGCCAACCTGCTGAACAACCCCAACCTGCGCTGGAAGGGGCTGTGGCGCACGGCCATCTTCCTGCCCTGTGCCGTGTCGCTGGTGTCGTACTCGCTGGTGTTCCGCACCATGTTCGCCACCGACGGCTTCGTCAACGACATGCTGATGGGGATGAACCTGATCGGCGAGCCCATCAACTGGCTGGGTCAGACGGGAACTGCCCGGTTCGTGCTCATCCTCGGTCTCATCTGGCGCTGGACCGGCTACAACATGGTCTTCTACCTCGCGGCCCTGCAGAACATCGACCACTCGAGCATCGAGGCCGCCCGAGTCGACGGCGCCAACTCCTGGCGGACGTTCTGGTACGTCACCGTGCCCCAGCTGAAGCCGATGATCCTGCTGACGGCGATCATGTCCACCAACGGAACGCTGCAGCTGTTCGACGAGTCCTTCAACCTGACCCGTGGCGGGCCCGCCTACACCACCATGACGATGTCGCACTACCTGTACGAGCTGTCGTTCCAGAAGAACCCCAACATCGGCTACGGCTCGGCCTTGTCGTATGTGATCCTGATCCTCGTCGCCGTGTTGGCGCTCGTCCAGATGAAGGTGGGTGACAAGCGTGACTAGGTACAAGTGGCGCCAGGTTCCCGGGTACGTGTTCCTGACCGTCTTCTCGATCTTCTCCGTCTTCCCGTTGTACTTCATGGCGGTCTCGGCGACCAACACCAGCCAGGACGTGCTCGGCTCGCGGATGATCCCGGGAGGCAACCTCGTCCAGAACTTCACGGACCTGCTCGGCGCTGCCGACCTGTGGTCCGCGATGCTGAACTCCGCGCTGATCGCGGTGGGAACCACCGGCCTCGCGCTGCTGGTCATCTTTAAAGGATACGGCGACCACCGAGACTTACACTCCAAGGGCAAGGACCGGCTGA
>CAYVWO010000179.1:0-6043 GCA_964455495.1 uncultured Tessaracoccus sp. | reverse complement strand
CGCGAGAGGACTTGAACCTCCACGCCCTTGCGGGCACTGGCACCTGAAGCCAGCGCGTCTGCCATTCCGCCACGCGCGCAGCGGGCCTTGCGACCCGAGTGAGAACACTAGCACCACGTTCAGCGGTGAGCCAAAAGACGTCTGGGGAGCGCTCCGCGGCTGTAGCGTCGTGGCATGCGCGTCGCCTTCGTCTGTCTGCACACCTCCCCCGCCGAGCGGGCAGGAACCGCCGACGCCGGCGGCATGAACGTCCTCATCCGCGCGCTGGCGCGGGCGCTCCGGGAGAAGGGGGTCGCCGTCGAGTTCTTCACGCGCCGCTCGTCGCCCACCACCCCGGACACCGAGGTCCTCGACGACGGCACGGTCATCCACCAGGTGGCGGCCGGCCCGGCGACGCCGCTGCCGAAGGGCGAGATCGACCAGTACATCGACGAGTTCCGCGCGAACCTCGGATCCTTGGACGGGTTCGACGTGGTCCACTCGCACCACTGGATGTCCGGGGTCGCGGCGCTGCCCCTGGCCAGGGCCGCAGGCATCCCGCACCTCATGACGTTCCACTCCGTCGCGGCCCACCCGAACTCGTCCCTGCGCGACGGCGAGCCACCCGAGTCGCCGGCGCGCCTTGCCGGAGAGGTGACCTGCGCGACGGAGTCGGACCTCGTCATCGCGGTGTCGCGCCACGAGGCCGCTGTGGTGATCGGCCGGTGCCAGGCCGACCCGGAGCGGGTCGTCGTCGTGCACCCCGGCGTCAACACCGAGCTGTTCCACCCTGCCGAAGATGGCGGCCTTTCGACGCGGTCGGCTCAGGGACCGACGCCGGAGCCGCCCGGCGGCGCCACCGTCCCCGACGGCGGCGTGCGGCCGGGCTACGTGCTGTTCGCCGCGCGGCTGCAGCCGCTGAAGGCGCCGGACCTGGCCATCGCCGCCGTCGCGGGGCTGCCGGAGGACGAGCGCCCCGACCTCGTCCTCATCGGCCAAGCGCCCCAGGATCTCGCCGGCTACGAGGCCGAGCTGCATCGCCTCGCGGTGTCGACGGGGCGGCGGGTAGCGTGACTGCCGGGCTAATGCCGCGCGGAGCTGTGGCGGTGGCCGCGGCACGCGAGCGTCGTGCTGGTGCCGTCGTACTCCGAGACGTTCGGGCTGCTGGCGCTTGAAGCCTCGGCCTCCGGGGTGCCGGTGCTGGCCGCCGCCGCGGGCGGGCTCACCGAGGCGATCTGCAACACGCACACGGGCCTGCTCGTCCCGACGCACGAGCCGGCCGACTGGTCAGACGCCCTTGGCTCCCTTCTTCGCGATCCCGAGCGCCGCGCCGCGATGGGCCGCACCGGCCGACAGCGCGCGGAGGGGATGACGTGGGCGCGCGCGGCCGAGCAGACCCTGGCCGCGTACCGTCGGGCCGTTGCCGCGGGGCGGGTCGTCGCGTTCCTCCACGCGCACCCCGACGACGAGACGCTGGCCTCCGGCGCGTTGATCGCGCACCTCGCCGACGAGGGCTTCGAGGTCGCGGTGCTGACCGCCACGCGCGGGGAGATGGGCGGCGTGGTTCCCGGCCCGCTGTCTGCGCTGGCGGGAACGCCCGAACTGGAGATCCGCCGCGAGGCAGAGCTGGCCGGCGCGCTGGCCGAGCTCGGCGTCCGCCGTCACGCCTACCTCGGGGCCGCGCCCGCGAGGGCCGGCGGTGAGCCGCGCCGCTACCGCGACTCCGGGATGCGCTGGGTGACGCCCACCGTCGCCGGCCCCGCCGAGGACTCCGCGCCGGACGCGCTGTGCAAGGCCGACGCCGCGGAGGCCGTCGCCGACGCCGTCGCCTTCCTCCGCTCGACGGGCGCCTCGCTCGTCGTGAGCTACGACGCCGACGGTGGCTACGGGCACCCGGACCATGTGCGCATGCACGAGGTCGCGAAGGCGGCGGCCGACGAGCTCGGCCTGCCGTTCCAGGCGCTCACCGCGCGCCGCGACCTAGCTACCCGCTGGCACGACCTCGAGGACTACCTGCCGCGGGTCGCCGCCGCGCTCCGCCACCACCGCACGCAGCTCACGGTCCACGCCGACGGCGCCACCATCACCCACTCCGGCGGCCAGACCGAGCCGATCCTCACCTCGACCGGGCTGATTTCCGCTCCTTGAGCCGTGCCCGAGCGCGAAGCTCCTTGGGGCACGGCTCACCGAGCGATGTGTAGGGTGACGCTCATGCGTCTCCTCCTCATCCGGCATGGCCAGACCCAGTCCAACGTCAACCGCGAGCTGGACACCGCGTTTCCCGGGGCGCCGCTGAACGAGACCGGCCTGGCGCAGGCCGAGGCGCTCATCGAGGCGCTTGCCCACGAGCGGATCGACGCGCTGTACTGCTCGACGCTGACCCGCGCGCAGCAGACCGCGGCGCCGCTGGCGGCGGCCCGCGCTCTGGAGGCGGTGGTCGTCGACGGCATCCAGGAGATCGCCGCGGGCGTCGAGGAGATGAGCACCAACTGGCAGCCGTACGTCGACATGCTGAACTCGTGGTCGCCCACGAACCTCGACGCCGGCCTCGAGGGCGGCGAGACCGCGCGCCAGTTCGTCACACGGTTCACCAACGCCGTCGCGGCCATGGAGCAGGCGGGCGACGAGCACGTCGCGCTGGTCAGCCACGGCGCCGCGCTGCGGGTGTGGGCGATCACACAGGACCCGGCCGTCGGCGACCTCGCGCCGCATCTGGACAACACACAGTGGATCACGCTGACCGGCTCGATGACCGCGGGCTGGCGGATCGAGCGCTGGGGCGACTCCTTCCCCGCTCGTTGACCCAACCACCGCTCGTTGAGCCGGTTGCGTCGACGTAGTCGACCGCTACCGCGTCGAAGCGTCTGGCACACGGTTCAAGGAGATTGACCCGCCCATAGACTGGGGCGCATGGGCAAGGTGGGCGTATTCATCAAGACGGCGAGCACGATCCTCGCGACGTCGGTCGCGCTGCTGACCGCGATGCGGGAGAACCCGCAGATCGCTGAAGGCATTGATTCGGCGATCGAGAAGCTCAAGAAGGCCACGAACTCGCAGAACCCGAAGCTGCGGTTCGACGCGAAGCTGGCGGCCATCGTCGCGGCGGCGGACGCCGTCGAGCAGTCCTTCCCCGGCGCGGCCGAGCCCGCTGGCTGGCGCCGCCAAGCCCAGGCGCTGCGCGTGCGCGGCGAGCTGGCCTGGCACTCGAACACCGGCGGGCACCGGCGCAAGGCGATGAAGGCTCTCAACGCGGAGACCGCCGAGGTGCTTTCCCAGGTCAACTCCAGGTTGATCGCGCTCCAGGGCGCCGGCTCCCCCGAACTCGACGCGTAGCCGAGAACCGTGCCGGCAACTCCTCGGAAGGGCGCTCGAGCATGAGCACCGTGACGCCGACACTCCCCCGGCCGACCCCGCTGATCCTGCGCGGGCAGCGGTTCGACGCCGCTCACCCAGCGGTGATGGGCATCGTCAACCGCACCCCGGACTCGTTCTACGCCCCCGCCCGACACGCCGACAATGAGGCCGCCGTCGCGCGCGCCGTCCAGATGGTGGCCGAGGGTGTCGGCATCGTCGACGTCGGCGGCGTGCGCGCGGGGCAGGAGGGCGACTGGGTCGAGGCCGCCGAGGAGATCGACCGCGTCCGCCCCGTCCTCGCCGCCCTTCGCGAGCGCATCCCCCACCTGATCCTCTCGCTTGACACCTGGCGCGCCGAGGTGGCCGACGCGTGCGCGGGCCTCGTCGACCTCGTCAACGACACCTGGCAGGGCGCTGATCCAGAGCTCCTCGGCGTCGCCGCGGCGACCGGCGCCGGGTACGTCGTCTCGCACACCGGCGGGCTGCCGCCGCGCACCGACCCCGTCGACGTCGACTACGGGCCGGGCGACGCCGTGGTCGACGACGTGCTCCGGGTCCTCCGCGACGGCGCCGCGCGCGCCGAGGCGGCGGGCCTGCGCCGCGAGCGGATCCTGGTGGACCCCACGCTCGACTTCGGCAAGACGACCCTGGACTCGCTCGCGCTTGTGCGCAACACCGCCCGCGTCGTCGGGCTCGGCTACCCGGTGCTGCAGGCCATCAGCCGCAAGGACTTCGTCGG
Source organism: uncultured Tessaracoccus sp. (assembly GCA_964455495.1). Classification (GTDB taxonomy): domain Bacteria; phylum Actinomycetota; class Actinomycetes; order Propionibacteriales; family Propionibacteriaceae; genus Arachnia. The sequence continues at coordinate 1,971 of CAYVWO010000179.1, read as the reverse complement.
GGAGACCCTCGACCTGGCCGTCGACGACAGGCTCGAGGGGACGCTCGCGGCAACGGCCATCGCCGCGTGGCAGGGCGCGACGGTGTTCCGCGCGCATGACGTGCGCGCAACCAGACGCGTCCTCGACATGGTGGCGAGCATCCGCGGCGACCGCCCGCCGTCGAAGTCGATCCGGGGTCGACCCTAATCCCGCCCCCCGGGTCCGCGCCGGACGTCGCTCGACTACTGTTTGTCGCAGGGTTGAATGCCCCAAGAAGGACGGAGACCGATGAGCGATCAAGCTACGAGTGCGGCCGACATCAGCCTGGCCGCGGACTTCGAGACGCCCTCCCAGGCAGACTGGGAGAGGGAGGTCTTGAAGGTCCTTAACCGCAGGCGCCCCGAAGGCAAGGAACTGAGCATCGAGCAGGCGTACAAGCGCCTGACGAGCACCACTGTCGACGGGCTGAGCATCAAGCCGCTGTATACGCGCGAGGACGGCCCGGAGGAGCTCGGCTACCCCGGCGTCGCCCCGTTCACCCGCGGCACCACGCTGCGCGACGGCGAGATGGACGCCTGGCATGTTGCGCAACTGCACGAGACCCCCGACGCGGCGGAGACGTCGCGCAACGTCCTGGCGGACCTTGAGCGCGGCTGCACCGCGGTCTACCTGCGGGTCGACCCCGACGCGGTCGCCGCGAGCGACCTCAGGAAGGTGCTCGAGGGGGTCATGTTCGACCTCGCGCCCATACTCCTGACCAGCCGCACGCAGCAGCTGGACGCCGCACGGGCGCTCGCCGAGGCATTCGACGTCGCCACCACGCCCGCCGAAAAGGTGTCGGGCAACCTCGGCGTGGATCCCATCGGCGCGGCGGCCCTCTCGGGCAGCGAAGCCGACCTCGGCGTCCTCGCCGAGGCCGTAGAGCTGGCGAGACCGTTCCCGAAGGTGACCCCGATCGTCGTCGACGCGACGGTGTACAACAACGCGGGTGCGGGCGACGTCCACGAGCTGGCCTACGCCATCGCCGTCGGCGTCGAGTACGTGCGGGTGCTGATCGACGCGGGCCTCAGCGCCGACGACGCGTTCGGCCAGATCCTGTTCCGCGTCAGCGCTGGCACCGACCAGTTCCTCACCATCTCCCGGCTGCGCGCGCTGCGCGAGCTGTGGTCGCGCGTGGGCGAGGTGCTCGGCGTCGCCCCGGAGAAGCGCGGCGCCGTCCAGCACGCGGTCACCTCGGAGCGCCAGCTGTCCCGCGATGACACCTACGTCAACGTGCTGCGCGGCACCATCTCCTGCTTCGCGGCCGCCGTCGGCGGCGCGGAGATCCAGACGGTGCTGCCGTTCGACACCGTGATCGGCCTGCCCGACGAGCTGGCCCGCCGCATCGCGCGCAACACGCAGATCGCGCTGGCCGAGGAGTCCAACATCGGCCGCGTCAACGATCCCGCGGGCGGCGCCTGGTTCGTCGAGTCGATGACGAGTCAGCTGGGCGCGAAGGCGTGGGAGGTCTTCCAGGGCCTCGACGCCGAGGGCTTCGTGGCTAACCTGGCAGACGGCACCGTCGCGGCCCAGCTCGCCGAGGTCACCGCGGCCCGCGCGAAGGGCCTCTCGACCCGAAAGATCCCGCTGACGGGCGTGTCGATGTTCCCGAACTACACCGAGACGCTGCCGGTCCGCCAGGCCCGCCCCGAGGCCCCGGCCTACGGCGGGCTGACCCTGACGCGCGACTCGCAGGTCTTCGAGGACCTCCGCGACCGCGCCGACGCCGCGCGCGCGGCCGGCAACCCGCCGAAGGTGCTGCTCGCCTGCCTGGGCGCCCGCCGCGACTTCGGCGGCCGCGAGGGCTTCACGTCCAACCTGTACCACGTGGGCGGGATCGAGACGGTGCTCGCCGAGGGCGCGGCACCCGAGGACTTCGCGCGCCAGCTCACCGAGGCGGGCGCGAAGGTCGCGGTGCTGTGCTCGAGCGCGAAGGTGTACGCCGGACAGGG
>CAYVWO010000178.1:0-6070 GCA_964455495.1 uncultured Tessaracoccus sp. | reverse complement strand
ATGGTGCTGACGATCGCCGCGCCGGGTCGCCAACAGCCGACCCACGGGCCGTCGTTGGAGAAGTAGGCGACGGTGCCGTCGGGGTTCAGCGCCCCGACGCTCACCAGCGGGACGCGGGCCGGGTCGAACGGCAACTCCGTCTGGCCCGAGAAGGCGGCCGGGTACAGCGGCTCCGTCGTCGTCTGGTTCCCCGCGGACGCGACGACGGCGACGCCGAGGCGCCCCAGCTCCTGCAGCACGAGGCGCAGCGGCGCGTCCTCGAGGTGGTCGTCCGGGTCCTCGTGGTAGTAGCCGAGCGAGAGGCTGAGGACGTCGATCAGGTCCTTCGCATCGCCGAGGCCGGCCAGCACGTAGAGCTGCCGGAGCAGGAGCAGCGCGAGGACGGGGATGAGCGCGCCCTCTGGGACGCGCCCGGCCTCGTCGAGCATGCGGATGACCTGGATACGCGCCTCGGGGCACTCCTGCCGGACGAGGCCCGCGATGAACGTGGCGTGCCCCGCGTAGGGCGGGGCGGAGCCGTCGAGCGGGTTGCCGGGGTCGGCGGGGGCGACGGCGGGCACGTCCCCGCCGATGCCCAGCTTGAGCCCGAGCGCGTAGACCTCGTCGGTGATGCGGTCCCTGTCCTCGAACCACGGGTGCGGGCCGAGCGCGGTGTCGGGTACGACGACCAGCGGCGGGCGCTTGAGCTTCTTGGCGCGCTTGGCGGGGTCGGCGGCGACGACGGCGACCGGCGTGCGCCCGCCCAGGCCCGGCTGCTGGTACTCGCCCGACGGCCTGGCGGGCAGCGACACGTAGTAGGGCAGGGAGACGTAGTAGGGAAGCGAGACGTAGTACGGCAGCGAGACGTAGTACGGCATCGACTCGTAGTCGGGCGAGGCGACGGCAAGCACGTGGTCCAGCTGCAGGAGCTTCGCCAGCTCGGGGTCGGCCCGGCGGGCGGCCAGCAGGATCTGCCACCCGTCCACGTTCCCGCTGTCTTCGGAGCCCTCGTCGCGCCGGGTGAGCGTGACGCTGGTCACCCACACGCGTCTGAGGCCCTCGAGGCGTTCGGCGAGGTCGCGCGACTGGCCAAGCGCCCGCCGCAGGACGGGAAGCTGCTCGCGCACCGCTCGCAACTCCGGCGTCTCCTGGACCTGCGTGCCGAGGCCGTGCGCGCCGGCGACCTTCTCCAGCAGCGCGAGCGGTTCGTCCCGTCCCAGCCCCGGCAGCCCGCACACGAGGATGCGGTCGTTCAGGTACATGGTCGGCCGCGGCGCGCGGCCTCCCGGGAGTTGCTCTGCGCTCTGCGGGTCGAGCACGCGAAGTGTGGACACGGGGGAACCTCCGATCACGGCGTGGCCTTCTCCCCCCACAGGAGCGCCGCCGTGCGCGCCTGATACATCCGATCCTTCCATCCCTTACCGCACAGCGGAAGGGAAAACGCGATCTGACTTGGGCCGGGAGGAGAATGATCGGCTTTTGGGCCGGCCGGCACCGCCTACCCGACGGCGGTGTCCCAGCGCTGGAGGTCGTAGGAGCGGGCCCAGAACTGCTCCTCGTACCAGGTGGCGTCGACGAAGGCCTCACACATCGCCGCCCTCGTCGCGTCGTCGGCCGATCCCGCGGCCTCGTCCATCAGTCGGATCGCGGTGCGCGTCGACTCCCGGAACGCCGGGTCGTCGTAGGCGGCCACCCAGGAGCCGTACGGATGGCCCTCGATGCCCCGCGCCGTCGCGGCCAGCGTCCGGCCGACCTCCGCGTACACCCAGAAGCAGGGCAGCACGGCGGCGACCCCGACGGCGTACGGCTCGTAGGCCGCGGCGGCCTGCAGCATGGCCGAGTAGGCCCGCGTCGTCGGTGACGGCCTCGTCGAGCGGGGGATCGCGGCCAGGCGCGGGTCGGCGAGGAGGGCGCCGTGCATCTCCAGCTCCGCCGCGACGGCGCCTCCCGCGCTGGCCGCCCAGAACCCCGCCGCCTCCAGCGACGGCGCCCGGGCGGCGAGCATCGCGAGGGCGCGCGCGTAGCCGCTCAGGTAGAAGTCGTCCTGGACGAGGTACTCGACGAACCGCTCGGGGTCGAGGGTGCCGTCGGCGAGCTCGAGGAGGAGGGGGAGGCGGTCGATCCGGGCGCGGATGTCGGCCGTCGCCGCCCATGCGTCGTCGCTGAACATCATGTTGCCTTTCGTCGCGCTGGTTGAGCCGGGCCGCGAGGCGCCAGCCGAACGCCCGTGTCGAAACCGACGAGGTGGTTCACCGGGCCGTGGCCCGTGTCCGGGGTGCGGCTGAGCCGCCAGTCGGCGCCGGAGGCGATGGCCCGGAACAGGTAGCCGCGGGCCTTCTCGACGGCGGGCAGCGAGACGCCCGACGCCGGGGTGTCGCCGAGGAGGGCGGCGCAGGCGGCGATCGCGGAACTCAGCGTGCAGCCGGTGCCGTGCGTGTTGCGGGTGCGGATCCGGGGGCTGCCGAGCAGAGTGACGCCGCTCGCGTCGGCGAAGGCGTCGGTCAACTCGTCGCCCTCCATGTGCCCACCCTTGACCAGGGCGGCGCGGGCGCCGGCGGCGACGAGGGCGGTCGCCTGGGCGGCGAGGCCGTCGACGTCGCCGGCCGAGGCCTCGCCGAGCAGGACGGCGGCCTCCGGGAGGTTGGGCGTGACGACGTCGGCGAGCCGCATCAGGCGCGCGCGCACCGTCTCGACGGCGTCGTCGGCCAGCAGCCGATCGCCAGAGGTGGCGACCATGACGGGGTCGAGCACGACGACGCCGAAGTCGTCGCGGCGCTCCTCGAGCAGGTCCGCGACGACGCCCGCGACCTCGGCGTTCGACAGCATCCCGAGCTTCGTCGCGGCCACGGGGAGGTCGTCGATGACCGCGACGACCTGGTCGCGGACGAAGGACGGGTCGACGGGTACGGCCGCGCGCACGCCTTGGGTGTTCTGGACGGTCAGCCCTGCGAGGGCCGCTGCCCCGTACACGCCGAGCGCGCTGAACGTCTTGAGGTCGGCCTGGATGCCCGCTCCTCCGCTCGGGTCGGAGCCCGCGATGCTGAGCGCGATCTTCGGGGTCATCTTGTCGCTCCTTGAGCCGGGCTGCCCGACGAAGTCGCGGCTGCGCGCGTCGAAAGGCTCTGGACGTCTCCGAGGAGTTCCTCGGCCGCGGCGCGGGGATCGGGGGCGGCGGCGAGCGCGGAGACGACGCACACGCCGTCGACTCCGGTTCCGATGACGGAGCGCGCGTTGCCCGCGTTGATCCCGCCGATGGCGACGGTCCTCACGCGTCCCGCGGCCAGGCGCACGAGCGTGCGCGCCCCGTCGAGCCCGAGCGCGGGGTCCGTGTCGGTCTTGGTGGGCGTCGCCCAGATGGGGGAGAGGCCGACGACATCCGCCGTCTGGTCAGCGAGTTCGGCCTCGAGGTGCGCGGGCGTCGACACCGACAGACCGATCGTCACCCCGGTGCCGAGCCGACGGCGCGCCTCGTGGATGTCGCCGTCGGACTGGCCGAGGTGGAGGTGCAGCCCGAGCTCGGCCGCGACGTTCACGCGGTCGTTGACGACGACGGCCGCGCGCCGTCCTGATGCCGCGAACGCGCGCTCGTTGGCCAGGGCGACGGCGCGGGTGAGCGCCAGGAACTCGTCGTCGGGCAGGTCCTTGTCGCGCACCTGGACGATCCCGGCGCCGCCGAGCACCGCCTGCTCCACCACCCACGGCACGCGGTCGGCGCCGCCGCAGAGCCCGGTGTCGGTGACGAAGTACAGTCGCCAGTCGACGGCGTCCGCGACGCCGGGGGCGGCGGTGGTCATGCCTCCTCGATCGCGACGAGGTCGCCGACCTCCGCGGGCGGCGGCGGCCCGGTCAGCGTGGCGTGGGATGACGCCAGCAGCTCTCGTTCAGGTGGCGCGCCGCGCCGATCGCGGCGTCCACCTCGTCGGTGGCGTCGACCCCGCGGCCGCCCGCGCCGTCGCCGACCAGCCCGAGGATCTCGGACGCGTTCGCCCGGACCGCGGTGGGCCGGTGCGCCAGCAGCTCGCGCGCCAATGCCGTCCGCACCGGCAGCCCGCCGACCGCGACCGGGTCCAGCACCCACGGCCGCCCCGCGGCCCGCGCGGCGGGGGCCGCGAGCCGCATGCCCGCGTGCTGCTTGGCCGAGCCGTTGCCCACGTTGATCAGCAGCGCCGACGCGATGCCCGCGAAGATCTCCGCCTCCTCCGGCAGGTCGATCATCGCGGGCGCGGCGCCGACGGCGAGCAGCACGTTGGCGGTGACCTCGGGCACGACGGTGTTCGTCATGCAGTGGACGAGAGGCGTCGAGCGGCGCACGGCGGCGAGTACGTCGAGTACCTGGAACATGTGGCTCCCTATCGCTAGCACTACCTAGATCAGGTTCTGCGGGTGTGATCTCAGCCCCGTCTGGGGCACCCCGGCGTGACCACCCTAGCAGTGCGCGGGCGGCGCTCTCTCGGACTCGGAGACCATCGCGTGGAGGATTCCGTGACCCTGGATGGGCCGCACCTCCGTTTCAGGAGGCCTGCGTGCCCGGCCTCGTTGGCAAGGAGGCTACGGCACACGCGACGAGGGAGGCCGCTACGAGAAGCCAGCCTCTACTGCTCACTCGGGCACCAAACGGGCCGGTGTCGTCAGCCAAGTCGCCGAACCCGAGAGCGCCACCCAGCGGCGTCCCGTACAGGAGCCACGCGCACCCCGTGATGGTGAGACCGACGATTACGCGGACGCCGAACCTCGGCACGAGGAACAATGCTGCCGCGGTCATGGCGAACGTGCTCAGCATCTCGAACGCGATGACGTTGCGGGCGATGCCGCTTCCCATCCACGCGCCCGTACACACCGCGATCGTGACGCTCCAGAAGACGATCAGGGTCGCCCAATGGTGGAGCCTCTGTCGCGGCAAGGAGCCATGAACGTCCGACAATGGTGGTAAGAGAAGCGTTGAGAGTACGAGGGGAAGTGTTAACAAGAGGGCCTGCCGGGCCTTTCGTGGGCCGTCGGTCATCGGAAGATGCAGATTGAGGTCGCCTGCGACGGCGGCAACCCCCAGGAATGCCGCGCCCAGCAGCACTGCCAGCGGAATGCGCCACAGGATGGCGATCCTGAACAGCGTCATCCGATGAACTCGTACGTTTCCGTGTTCCCTGCCAACACCCAGGGCAGGTAGACCATCAGCGCGGCGGACAAGCAGGCAGTCGACAGGACCAGCAGGGTCTTCGGACGCATCCCCGGGAGGCGGGTTATCCAGTCCAGAAAGGACCACAACCCGGCAGCGACCGTGAGGTTGAGGGCGATCGTGGCAATCAAGTGGGTGGCTTTCGGCCTTGCATCCTCGTAGAACCACGTCGGAACCTCTGTGGTGAACAACTCCGGAAAGCCCGACCAGAAGAAGACCTGGTGGGCGAGGAATACACCGAAGCCCAGCAGTGGGACCGCGAGAATGTCGCCGGACAACGTGCCGGCGGTCATCCCTAGCAGGACGGATGCGAGCAGCGCCGCAGGACCGGTGAACAGCTGCCAAGGCAGCGTGGCTGACTCGATGGATGCGCCGTAGGAGGCGCACATCGCAACGCCAATCGCCAGGCCGACCGCCATGGCGGCCAATCCTTGCAGGTAGAGCATCGCGAAGATGTGCACGGCGGCCGACCTTCCCCGCGGTAGCGGAGCCACCTGTTGGCGTAGGCTGTGCGGCCACTCGCGGATCATCACCATGGCTGCTGCGGCGGCTAGGAATGGGGAGAGGAGAAGAGTGCCCCCATTCCAGACACCGAGCATCCAACCCCAGTTGACCCGCCAGCCGGGGAGCCCGTCAATCGATTGGACGTTTCGCATGACGAGAAACTGGATCACTAGCGCGCTCGGAAAGACCCACCAAGTCCTTCGCCACCAGATGGCACCGGGCATTACCGCTGCTCCGACTCGTCGCCAGTGAGCGCCATGAACCATCTTGCGTTCATGTCGTCGGTCAGAGAACCGTCGAAGGAGACTCGTCCTTGGTCGAGGACCACGATCCGCTCGGCCAGTTCCTTCACGTCCTCCAGCAGATGGCTGGAGAGCAACACGGTGCCGGCAGCTGTCTCGCGGATCAGCCGAA
>CAYVWO010000177.1:0-6077 GCA_964455495.1 uncultured Tessaracoccus sp. | reverse complement strand
GCGTTCTTCGAGCAGGCGGTGCTCGACCTGCTGATGGCGATGGGCTACGGAGGTGCAGAGGGGCGCGCGACACGCACCCAGCTGTCCAACGACGGAGGCATCGACGGCGTGATCGACCAGGACGCGCTCGGGCTCAGCCGCGTCTACGTCCAGGCCAAGCGGTATGCACCGGATACATCGGTCGGACGCCCGGAGATTCAAGGCTTCGTCGGCGCGCTCCAGGGCCACCAGGCGGGCCAGGGCGTGTTCATCACCACGGGGCGGTTCAGCACCGCTGCCATCCAGTACGCCGAGAACGTCCCGACCCGCGTCGCCCTCGTCGACGGCGCCCGCTTGGCGAGGTTGATGATCAAGTACCGCGTCGGCGTCCAGGTCCGCAAGACCTACGACGTCGTCGAACTCGATGAGGACTACTTCGAGTAGGCACCGACTCCTGCACCGATAATGCGGTTGCTTCCGTCGGTTCTGGGGCCGATTCGGCGTTAGTGCGGTTGCGTGTGTCCCCATACGGACGGAGGCAACCGCAGTAACTGCAAGGCACCGCGACAACAGACCTGCACAGCCGCACTACCCCGCTGCCGCTCACTCACGGACGCCTTGCACGAGCGTATGCTCCTTACATGACGATAATGTACGCAACGATCACGTCGAAAGGGCAGATCACCCTCCCCGCAGCGGCCCGACGAGCGCTCGGGCTGCACGAGGGTCAGAAGGTCGGCATCCGGGTCGAGGGGGACTCTCTGGTGATCGACCGCCCTCCCAGCCTGGAGGCTGTGCGCGCCAAGATTCGCGAGGAGGCCGAGGCTCGCGGCACCTGGGGGATTGTTCCCGTGGCCGGCGACGGCTGGGCAGCACGGGCCGAGGACTTCCGTGGCAACGATTGATACGAACGTATTGCTTCGCTGGGTCCTCAACGATGTCCCGACGCAAGCTGTGGCCGCCGAGGCCTTGCTGACCAACGGCGAGCAGCACCTTGTCCCCGATGAAGCGCTGATCGAGACTGTCTTCGTCCTGGACAAGGTGATGGGGCTCTCACGCGCCACCGTCGTCGCGTCAGTGGAGTTGGTCATGGGCGTCGCGCAGTTGAGCCTCGACCGCGCACTGTGGCGAACGGCTCTCAACGACTACCTGGCCCACCCGAAACTCTCGATCAGCGACACCTTTCTGACCGCCATCGCGAACGCCACCAGACAGTTGCCGCTCTACACGTTCGACAAGAAGCTGGCAAACCAACTCGACGGCGCCGAGCTGCTCCACTAGAGCCGCTCTACTCCCGACGCCAGACTGCGGGCCTTTCAAGGTCCGGCGTTTCCCACGCCCAACCTGCTCGTCGGAACGCGTGTGGATGCGCTACGCAATCAGCGCAACGCCCTCGGCGCGGGCCGCGTCCGCGAGGCGACGATCGCGGGTGGCCAGGTGGCAGCCGTACTGCTCGGCGGCGATCAGGTAGCTCGCGTCGTAGGACATCAAGCCGTGATCCGGCCGCGCTTCTCGGCCTGGATCAGCGCGTTGAAGATCTCCAGCCACCAGAGCGGCGTGACGATCGCTCCCCGCGACAGACGACCCAAACAGTCATGCGATGTTTCATACATCGGATGTATGTTTACAGCATCATTTCAACCAGGTGTCCAACTACGGCCCGAGCAGAGCCAAGGGCACGACCGCGACGCCGTCGGAGCGGCGGTAGGCGTACTCCCCCGTCGTCAGCACAACGCGGTCGGCCAGGCGGTCGCCGATCTGGTCGTGCAGCCAGTTCAGGTGCCGCACGTCGTGGTCCGAGACGCTGCCCGCCAGCTTAACCTCGATCGCAACCACGGAGCGATCCGGCCCCTCGACGACGAGGTCGATCTCGCGGGCCGTGCCCATCGTGCGGAGGTGCCCGACCCGTGCCTCCGTCGCCTCCGCGTAGACCCTGACTGACTGAGTCGCAAGAGACTCGAACAACGCACCGAGCCACGTCCCGGTCTGCGTACCCACTCGGTCCCCCTCACCCGTCAGCAACCCACGCTTGCCAACACCCACAAGACGGGCAGCCAACGCCGGATCGACAAGATGATGCTTCGGCGTGAGCGTCAGCCTCTTGAGCGGCGAGAACGCCGGTATCCACGCCTCCAACGGGTCGAGGACGAACAGTCGAGTCAGCGCCTCGCGGTACACCTCCGCGGTCTGTCGCGTCGGCTTGTCCCCCTCGCCCGGCGTTGCCGAGTCCAGAATGTTGCTGTACGCCGCCTGGGTTGATGTCGCCGCCGCATAGGCAGACAACCACGCCCTGAGAGCGCCGGGGCGACGTACCTCCACCTCGTTTTCCACGAGCTCGCGGTCGACGATCCGGGTGACATAGCTGTCGAGTCGGATGCGCTGACCTCGTTCGCCAAGAGGCCGAATGCCGGGGAACCCGGACCCCAGGATCTCATCGGTGTACTCGGCAAGTCCGACGGTCGTGCGTCCTCCGATTTCCACCCCCTCACGGTTCATCAGCGACGCGAGCGACACCGTCGGGGTCTCGATGCCTCGCTCCGCGAGGCTCAACGGCCTCATCCGCAGGCTGACGATCCGCCCAGCACCCGTGTGAATACGCACCCCGGGTGCCACACCGGCCGATCCCGTGAGGAGGAACTGACCTCCCGTGCGGTCGTCGTCGACGGCGCGGCGAACGGCATCCCACACCTGAGGCTCCAGTTGCCACTCGTCAATCAGGACCGGCGGTTCGAGGTTCCTGACCAAGCGCACATTGCCTGCCACGAGCGCCCGCTGCGACGCAACATCCATCGAGAGTTCGCTCCGCGCCCGTTGACGCGCGGTCGCCGTCTTCCCGACGCCTTTGGCCCCCTCCAAGGCGATCGCGGCAAGGTCCCCGATGACCTCGTCGAGCAGGTCATCGATGATTCGACGGGTGTAACTCATCGCTGAATCATACATCTCATCGCCTATCTAGTTAACATCTCATCGCCTCTCAAGTGAACATCTCATCGCCCTCCACTCGACGGAGAACTCCACCAAGATGCTCCGCACCCCCGCCAAAACCCAGAATCCCCAGCCAGCCGCAGTTTTCCGTCAGACCTTTCGCTAGGCTCGACGTGCCGTCGAACGGAGAGGTGAGCGATGGGCAACTTCGACTTCCTCCGCGATACCCTGCCCGGGGTCTTTCCCGACAGCGCGCGGGCCGAGTCGTACCTCACCTCTGATCCTCGCGCGGCCTGCATCTACAGCCGGCGCGCGGCGGAGCTCCTTGTCAATCACCTGTACGACGTCCTAGCGCTCCGCGAGCCGTACCGGGACGACTTCGCGGCCAAGGCCAACGATCCGGTGTTCAAGGCCCGCGTCGGCAGCGGCATCCAGGCCAAGCTCAACCTCATCCGGCTGAACGGCAACGACGCCGTCCACCAGCCCAAGCCCGTCCCGCCGGGCGCCGCGCTGGCGACGCTGCGGGAGCTGTTCCACGTCATGATCTGGGCGGCGTTCCGGCACTCCCCCAACCCCGGCGCGGTGCCGACGGGGCGGCAGTTCGACCCTCAACTCGCGGCCCGCGCGGCCCCGCTGACCCGCGAGGACGTCCAGCGGCTCGCGGCCAAGTTCACGGCCCAGGACGAGGCGCACGCCAGGGAGCTCGCCGAGCGCGACGAGGTCCGCGCCCAGCTGGAGGCCGAACTCAACGAGCTCCGGGCGCAGATCGCCGCGGCGCAGGCCGTCAACACCCAGACGGATGACCACGACTACAACGAGGCCGAGACCCGCGACCTGTTCATCGACCGGCTGCTGAACGAGGCCGGGTGGCCGCTCGCCGACGCCCGCGACCGCGAGTACGAGGTCGACGGCATGCCGAACGCGCAGGGCAAGGGCTACGTCGACTACGTCCTCTGGGGCGCCGACGGGCTGCCGCTCGCCGTCGTCGAGGCCAAGCGCACGAAGACCAGCGCGGCCATCGGACAGAACCAGGGGCAGCTGTACGCCGACGCGCTCGAGCGCCGCTTCGGCCGCCGCCCCGTCGTCTTCTACACCAACGGCTACGAGCACTGGCTGTGGGACGACGCCGCGGGGTACCCGCCGCGCGAGGTGCAGGGCTTCCTCACCCGCGACGAGCTGGAGCTGGCCATCCAGCGTCGCTCGACCCGCCGTCGGCTCGCCACCGAGCCCGTCAACACCGACGTCGCCGGGCGCGCCTACCAGCAGCGCGCCATCAAGGCCGTGGGCGAGGCGTTCGACGGCAAGGAGCGACGGGCGCTGCTCGCGATGGCGACGGGGTCCGGCAAGACGCGCACGGTGATCGCGCTCATCGAGCAGCTGATGAAGGCCGGCTGGGTGAAGCGCGCGCTGTTCCTCGCCGACCGCACGGCGCTCGTCACGCAGGCCGCCAACGCGTTCAAGGCACACCTGCCGCAGTCGTCGCCGGTCAACCTCGTGACGGAGCGGAAGGGCGACGGCCGCGTCTACCTCTCCACCTACCCCACCATGCTCAACCTGCTGGGCGAGGTCGACGACGGCGGGCGCCGGTTCGGCCCCGGCTTCTTCGACCTCATCGTCGTCGACGAGGCCCACCGCTCCGTCTACGCCAAGTACAAGGCCATCTTCGACCACTTCGACGCGCTCCTCGTCGGCCTGACCGCGACGCCGAAGGACGAGGTGGCCCACAACACCTACCAGCTGTTCCACCTCGAGGACGGCGTCCCCACCGATGCCTACAGCCTCGACGAGGCGGTCGCCGACGGCTACCTCGTGCCGCCGCGCGCGGTGTCGGTCGGCACACAGTTCCTGCGCCAGGGCATCCGCTACGACGACCTCAGCGACGACGAGAAGGACCAGTGGGACACGCTCGAGTGGGGCGACGACGGACCGCCTGCCGAGGTCGGCTCCGAGGAGATCAACAAGTTCCTGTTCAACGAGGACACCGTCGACAAGGTGCTCGCGACGCTGATGACCGACGGCTACGCCGTCGCCGGCGGGGACCGGCTGGGCAAGACGATCGTCTTCGCGAAGAACCAGCAGCATGCGGAGTTCATCCAGCGCCGCTTCGACCTCGGCTGGCCGGCGCACGCGGGCCGCTTCGCGCGCGTCATCACCCACTCGGTGCCCTACGCGCAGCAGCTGATCGACGACTTCTCCGTCCCGGACAAGCCGCCCCACATCGCGATCAGCGTCGACATGCTCGATACCGGCATCGACGTGCCCGACGTGCTCAACCTCGTGTTCTTCAAGATGGTTCGATCGAAGTCGAAGTTCTGGCAGATGATCGGGCGCGGCACCCGGCTGCGGCCCGACCTGTTCGGCCCTGGCCGGGACAAGACCGACTTCCTCGTCTTCGACTTCTGCGGGAACCTCGAGTTCTTCAGCCAGGATCTGCCCGGATCCGAGGGCTCGGTGCGGAAGTCGGTGACCCAGCGCATCTTCGAGGGGCGCGTGGCGATGGTGCAGGCGCTCGACACGGCCGGCGGCGAACGCGAGCTGCGGGCGTCGACGGCGGGGTGGCTGCGAGAGGTCGTCGACGGAATGACGCTCGACAACGTGCTGGTCCGCCCGCACCGTCGGGCCGTCGAGCGGTTCTCGCAGGCCGACGCGTGGGAGTCGCTCACCGCCGACGGCGCGGCCCTCGCGCTGACGCTGTCTGGGCTGCCGAGCCAGGTCACGGACGATGACGAGACCGCCAAGCGGTTCGACCTCCTGATCCTCCGCCGCCAACTCGCGCAGCTGGAGGGCGACGCCGTCGCCGCCGAACGTGTCCGCGAGGCCGTGCAGACGATCGCGTCCAGTCTGCTGGGCAAGCTGACCATCCCGGCGGTCAAGGAGCGCGCGGAGCTGCTCGAAGAGGTCGCCGGCGACGACTGGTGGGTCGACGTGACGCTGCCGATGCTGGAGCTTGTGCGGGTCCGGGTCCGATCGCTGGTCCGGTTCGCCGACAAGGCAACGCGCGCCACCGTCTACACCGACTTCGAGGACACGCTCGGGGAGGCGGTCGAGATCGCGCTGCCCGGGGTCACGCCCGGCACCGACGTCGAGCGGTTCCGGGCGAAGGCGCGGGGCTACCTGCGCGCGCACGAGGACGCGCTCGCGTTGCAGCGGCTGCGCCGCAACAAGCAGCTCAC
>CAYVWO010000176.1:4495-6078 GCA_964455495.1 uncultured Tessaracoccus sp. | reverse complement strand
CTGCTGGTGGTGGCGTGGCAGCTGCCGAGCGTGCTGTCGCCGTGGCTGATCGGCAAGGCGATCGACGCCGGCATGCTGGGGCGAGACCTGTGGGCCACCGTCGGCTGGACGTCGCTGCTGCTGGTCGCGGTGATCCTGGGCACGGCGGGCGGCATCCTGCAGCACACGCTCGTCGTGCGGAGCTGGCTGATCGCGCTGTACGGCACGCAGAAGCGGGTCGGCCACACGACGGGGCGGCTCGGCCACGTGCTCGGCCGACGGGTGCCGACGGGCGAGGTGCTGAGCGTCAGCTCCTCGGACTCGGACACGTTCGGCGCGACGCTCGAGGTGCTCGCCCGCGCGATCGGGTCGCTGCTCGCGTTCGGCCTGGTGTGCGTGCTGATGTTCACGACGTCGCCGAAGCTGGCCGTCGTCGTCCTCGTGCTCTCGCCGCTGCTGTTGGCGGCGTCGACCCCCGTGCTGCGCCCGCTGAGCGCCGCCCAGCTCGCCGAGCGTACCCAGAACGCGGAGCTCACCTCGCTGGCCACCGACATCGTCGCGGGCCTCCGCATCCTGCGCGGGGTCGGCGGCGAGGAGACCTTCGGCGCCAACTACGCGCGGCAGTCGCAGAAGGTGCGACGCCTCGGCGTGCGGGTCGGCAGCTGGCAGGGCGTCGTCGAGGCCATCTCCGTGCTCGTCTCGGGCGGCCTGCTCGTGGTGGTGGTCTACCTCGGCACGCATGAGCTCGCCGCCGGCCGGCTCACGGTCGGCCAGCTGATCAGCTTCGTCGGCTACGCGCTCTACCTGTTGTGGCCGCTGCAGACCTTCTTCGACTTCGCCCAGAAATGGATCGCCGGGCTCGTCGCGGCGCGCAAGACGAGCGCGCTGTTCACGTCGCCGACGCCGTGGCGCCCCGCCGCGCGCGAGGTCGGGCCGTCTCCGCGCCTGGTAGACGAGGCGTCCGGCCTCGCCGTCGAGCCTGGCCGGTTCCTGGGGCTTGTCAGCGCCGACCCCGACGCCTCGGCCGCGCTGATCGACAGGCTCGGCCGGTACCTGCCGTCGGACCTAGCCGAGAACGTCGACGA
Source organism: uncultured Tessaracoccus sp. (assembly GCA_964455495.1). Lineage (GTDB taxonomy): Bacteria > Actinomycetota > Actinomycetes > Propionibacteriales > Propionibacteriaceae > Arachnia. Next base: position 5,014 of record CAYVWO010000176.1, on the reverse strand, counting down.
GGACGAGACCCTCAGCCGACGCGAGCGCCGCAGGGCCGAGCGGGAGCTGCGGGCCCAGCGCGAGGCGATCGCGGCGGCCGACGCCGAGCGCGCGGCGGGCTCCTGGGGCGTGACGGCCGACGGTGTCGACCTCGCTGACCTCGACCTCGCGAGCCTCCGCTCCCGCGTGCTCGTCGCCGACACCGCCTCGATGCTTTTCGCGGGCACGCTGCAGGACGCCGTCGATCCCTGGGGCACGCATACGCGCGCGCAGGCCGAGGCGGCGCTGGTCACCGCGTGCGCCGAGGACGTCTTCGACGCGCTGCCCGGCGGGTGGCGGGGCGTGATCGACGAGAAGGGCCGCGGGCTCTCGGGCGGGCAGCGGCAGCGCGTGGTGCTCGCACGGGCCCTCGTCGCCGACGCCGACGTGCTGTGCCTCGTCGAGCCGACGTCGGCCGTCGACGCGCACACCGAGGCGCGGATCGCGCCGCGGCTCGTCGCGCACCGCGCGGGGCGCACCACCGTCGTCGCGACGGCGTC
>CAYVWO010000176.1:0-4485 GCA_964455495.1 uncultured Tessaracoccus sp. | reverse complement strand
ACGACGGAGGAGCCGCGCCCGTCGGTGTCGATGACCGTCGTGGCGACGGCCTCGCCGCTGATCCTGCACGCGGCGGACGAGGTCGCGCTCCTGGCCGACGGCCGGATCGTCGCGCGGGGGAGCCACGTCGAGCTGCTCTCCCGGCCGGACTACCGGCAGGTGGTAGCCCGAGGAATGGACGGTGAGTGACGTGACGACCGAGCTGCTGCCCGGGTCGGCGGAGACCTGGCGCGACGACCCGCCCGCGCCGCGGGTGTCGCCGTCGCTGCGCGTCGACCGCACGCTCCCGCCGTCCGCGCGGTTGGCCGCGTGGAAACGCCGGCATCAGGAGCGCGGCGCGCACGCTCGCGCCGTGTTCCACGACTCCCGGAACCCCGAGCGGGGGCTGCCGGTGGCGCGCGCCCGCAGCGCGTTCGCCTTCGTCGGCGACCTGCTGTCGACGCGCAGGGCGTCCGTCGCGCTCATGATCGGGTTCAACGCACTGGCCGCGACCGCAGCCCTCGTCATCCCGCGGATCCTCGGCGAGCTCGTCGACGCCGCGGCCTCCGGCTCCGCGCTGGGCCAGACCGACGCCGTCCTGATCGGCGTGCTGGCGTTCGTCCTCGCCCAGGCGGGCTTCACGTTCGCGGCCAAGCGCGCCTCCGCCGTCCTGGGCTACGACCTGCTCGCCGCGGCCCGGGAGTCGGTGGTCGACACGGTGCTGCGGCTGCCGTTGGGGCGCGTCGAGGCGGCGTCCAGCGGCGACCTCATCACCCGCATCACGGCCGACGTCGGCAAGATGAGCACCTCGGTGCGCTGGGCGTTGCCGCACCTGGTGACGTCGGCCACGATGGTGGTGCTGACGGTGGTGGCGCTGCTGCTCAACTCGCCGCTGCTGACGCTCCCGCTGCTGGCCAGCCTCTTCATCCTGACGCTCGCCGTGCGCTCGTACCTCAAGCGGGCCGCCGCCGGGTACATCACCGAGTCGGCCACCTACAGCACGATCAACTCGACCATCACCGAGACCGTCGAGGGTGCGCGGACGGTCGAGGCCCTGGGGCTCGGGGAGCTGCGCCAGCGCCGCCTGGACGACGACATCGACGAGTCGGCGCAGGCCGAGCGGTACACGATGAGCCTGCGCAACCTCCTGTTCGTGTGGCTCGACTTCGCCTTCCAGCTGCCGATCGTGCTCGTCATCCTGATGGGGACGTGGGGCTTCGACCAGGGCCTCGTCACCATCGGCCAGGTGACGACGGCGGCGATCTACCTGCAGCAGCTGGTCGGCCCGCTCGACCGGCTGATCCAGGTGCTCGACCACCTGCAGGTCGGCGTCGCCGCGACGACCCGTCTGCTCGGCGTGGCCGAGGTCCCCGAGGACCGCACACCCGGCGACGTGCTCCCGGACGCGGCCGACGTCGAGGGCCACGACCTGCGCTTCGCCTACCGGGACGGCCACGACGTGCTGCACGGCGTCGACCTCGAGCTCCAACCGGGGGAGAGGCTGGCGATCGTCGGGCCGTCGGGGTCGGGGAAGTCGACGCTCGGCCGCCTCGTCGCGGGCATCAACCGGCCGCGCACGGGCGACGTGCGCGTCGGCGGGGTCGACGTGATGGACCTGCCGCTCGACGTCCTGCGCACCGAGGTGTGCCTGGTGACGCAGGAGCATCACGTGTTCGTCGGCAGCGTGCGCGACAACGTGGTGCTCGCTCGCGAGGGCTCCGCCACCGACGACGTGGTGTGGCAGGCGCTGCGGGCGGTGGACGCCGACGACTGGGTGGCCCGGCTGCCCGACGGCCTCGATACGCTGCTCGGCCACGGCCGCTCGTCGTTGACGCCCGCCCAGGCGCAGCAGATCGCGCTGGCCCGGCTCATGGTCGCCGACCCGCACACTCTCGTGCTGGACGAGGCGACGTCGCTCATCGACCCCCGCACCGCGCGCCACCTCGAGGGCTCGATGGCGGCGCTGCTGGCCGACCGCACGGTCGTCGCCATCGCGCACCGGCTGCACACGGCCCACGACGCGGACCGGATCGCGGTGGTCATCGACGGCCGGATCGCCGAGTTCGGCAGCCACGACGAGCTCTTGGCCACCGACGGCGAATACGCCCACCTCTGGCGCACCTGGAGCAGCTGAGTGTCCGTGTTGCGGTTTCGTAAGCTGGGGCCACCATGATCCTTGAGAACTTACCGCGCACCCCGTCCGTCTCCTTCAAGCTCTTCCTCGCCGCGGCGATACTTCCCTTGCTCCTCGCTGGGTGCACGGCGCCGGCCGCACCCGAGGCCGGGGATCGCGTCTCTGCCTCCGCGACCGCGAGACCAGCCGGTCACCTGCTGGCCGACCAAGGCCTCGCTGGCCTCGACGCCCGCGCCATCGTCGACAAGTTGGACGCCATCGCGCTCGACGACCGGGCAAGCGACCTGATGGCCTCCATCAGGCCGAACGAGCTGCTACTCAGGGACGGCGAGGGGCGCGAGGAGACCCTGCCCATGCCCGCCGATGAGTTCTACATCTCGTTCGCGCCCTACGTCAGCCGCACCCACGACTGCCACTTCCACAGCCTTACCACCTGCGTCGGCGAGCTGCAGAACGCGGAGGTGAGCGTCAAGATCACCGACGACGCGACGGGTGAGGTGCTCGTCGACGACTCGCTCACGACCTTCGACAACGGCTTCGTCGGGCTGTGGCTGCCGCGCGGGATCGACGCGACTGTCACCGTCGAGCACGACGGGAAGACCGCGTCGTCGTCCATCACCACCAAGGGAGACGAGACTGCCACCTGCGTCACCACGCTTCACCTCGTCTGACCCCCGGCCGGGCTCCGATCCCCTACGGTGGTGAGCGTGCGAGAACCCGATGATCTGGTTGAGGTAGCGACGACGGCGGGGACGGTCCGCGGGCGATGGCGCGCGATTCCGGGGAGCGAGGCGAGGTCGGCCGCGTTCCTTGGCATCCCGTTCGCCGAGGCGCCCGTCGGGGAGCTGCGGTTCGCGGCGCCCGTGCCGAAGGCGCCGTGGGACGGCGTGCGCGACGCGCTCGCGTTCGGCGCCACGGCGCAGCGCGGCGACCCGGGAGTGACGCTGATCCCGGAGCCCTCGGTCGAGGGCGAGAGAACGCTCAACGTGAACGTCTTCACGCCCTCGCCCGAGCCTGCCGCGCCGGGGGAGGGGCTTCCGGTCCTGGTGTGGATTCACGGCGGCGGATACGTCGCGGGGTCGCCCGCCAGCCCGTGGTACGACGGCCGCAACTTCACCCGCGATGGCGTCGTGACGGTCACCATCTCCTACCGTCTCGGCTTCGACGGGTTCGGGTGGATCGAGGGCGCGCCGCAGAACCGCGGCGTGCTCGACTGGCTGCTCGCCCTCGAATGGGTCCAGCGGAACGTCGCGGCGTTCGGCGGCGACCCCGGCCGGGTCACCATCGCGGGCCAGTCCGCGGGCGGCGGCGCTGTCTTGACGCTGCTCGGCATGGAGCGCGCCCAGCACCTGTTCCATCGCGTGTACGCGATCTCCGGCGCGACCGCCGACGTGTCGGAGGCGAGGGCGCGGCGACTCGCCGGGGAGATCGCCCGCGAGGCCGGGGTCTCGCCGACGAGGGAGGGATTCGCCACCGTCCCGGAGGAGCGCATCCTGGAGCTCCAGGCGAAGGCGACCGAGTTCGGGCCCGACTCGCTCGCCACGATTGTCGAGGAGGGTCTCCATCTCGGCCCGGTCGTCGACGGCGACGTCGTCAAGCGGCCCACGCGCGAGTCGCTCAGGATGGGGATCGGCGCAGACAAGCCGCTCGTGCTGGGCGCAACCGACGACGAGTTCACCATGACGTTCGCCGACGCCGAGCGGAAGCTCCGCTGGGTTCCGCGCCCCCTGCTGCTCCGCAAGCTCGGGCTGCCGAAGGCCGCCCGCAAGGGGTACCTCCGCGACAACGCCGACGTCGTCGCGCTCGGCAAGGCGCGGCTCGCCGGGCGGATCCTGACGGACATGATGTTCCGCGTGGTCGTGCCGAGGATTGCCGCCGACCGCGGAGCCGCGCCCACGTGGACCTACCGGTTCTCCTGGCCGTCCGGCAGGTTCGGCTTCGCCGAGCACTGCCTCGACGTCCCGTTCTTCTTCGACTGCCTGGACGGCCCCGCGATGGAGCCGCTCGCGGGCCCGAACCCGCCGCAGTCGCTCGCCAACGAGGTCCACGGCGCCGCGGTGCGGTTCGTCGTCGACGGGGACCCTGGCTGGCCTCGCTACGACGCCGAAACCCGGATGTCTCGGGTCTACGACGTCCCCACCTGCGACGCGCCGGACGCTTATGAATCGGTGAAATCGCTTCTGTGACGCCGCATGCGGCGGTCGAAACCGAGGGTGGTCCGGCACCGTGCAAGGATTTGCCAAGATCGGGCCCCAATTGGCACAGCCGTGCCAGTTGGGGCCCGATGCTGGTAGATCCTTGCAGGCTCGCTCAGAGTCAAGCTACCGGCTGGCGAGGGCCTCGGACAGGAGTCTTCGGTGGAAGAGCGGCTC
>CAYVWO010000175.1:0-6085 GCA_964455495.1 uncultured Tessaracoccus sp. | reverse complement strand
CGCGCCGAGCTCGGCATCTACACGGCGGCCGAGCGTGCCCGCTACGTGGAGACCGGCTCGTACCTCTCCGAGGAGGACGAGGCCCAGATGATCGAGTCGGAGTCGCTGAAGAACGACGCCGTCGACGACATGCGCTTCGACGAGGCCGGCCCCAACCAGCCGACCCTCATCACCGCGCAGCCCGACCTCTCGACCGCCCACACGACGGCCGAGTTGATGGAGAAGATCTCCGGTGTGTCCGTGGACGCCCCGCTGTGCTTCACCTGCGGCACCAAGATGCGCCCGTCCGGCAGCTGCTACGTCTGCGAGGGCTGCGGCTCGACCAGCGGCTGCAGCTGATCGCCTGAGCGCAGGAGGCGGGGCCCGAACCATCGGTTCGGGCCCCGCCTCGCATTTCCGGATAGAATCCCATGGCTCGCGGCCGCCGGTAGTCGGCGGCGATCGGCAGGGAGGGGTAACGGTGGAGGCCCGCAGCGGCGATCGGCTCGGCGTCGTCAGGACGGAGCTGGAGGCCATGGGCGTGGTTCCCACGTCGTTGGAGCCGATCCGGGAGAAGGACGGTATCTACGTCGTCCGGGTACGCGCCGACGGGCGAACCTCCGTGTTGAAGTGCTTCGCGAACCCGTCCCACCGACGCGAGATCGCCGCCTACTCGCTGTTGGGGGAGCTGGGCGTCGCGACGCTTCGGGTGCTCGCCGCGACGGAGTCCGCCATCCTGCTCGAGGACATCGACGCCAGCGGCCGGCTTCGTCTGGGTGAACCCGGCGATCTCGCCGACCCGCTCGTCGCCTCGCGACTCGCTCGCTGGTACCGCGTGCTGCACGACGCGGGAGCCGGGTTTGTGATCGGCGCGGGCGCCGACCTCTACGACGAGACGGACGTGATCACGGAGGCGAACCTCGAGGCGGTCGCGCGGCGCACGGGAACGGAGTCGCTCCCGGTGTGGGGTGTCCTTCGGGCGCGCCTGGACGAGATCAAGGCGCGGGTCCGGGCCTTGCCGAGGACGCTTACCTACAACGACTTCGCGTTCACGAACCTCGCCGTCACGAGGGACTCCGCGCTGATGTTCGACTACAACCTCCTCGGGAAGGGCTACGTCTACTCGGACCTGCGCAACGTGTGCGCCTCGCTGGCCGAGGATGCCGCCGCGGCCTTCCTCGACGCCTACGGCGAGTTCGATCGGACACAGGCCGTCGTCGACGACGTGGCAGCGCCGTTGGTCGCGTTGCACTTCGCGTGCCAGCGATCCCGTTTTCCGAGCTGGGCGAAGCCGGAGCTTCACGTCCTTGAGCATGATCTCGCCCGCAGAGTGGAGGCGTTGCTTTCTGGAGAGGTGTAGCTGCTAGAGGAAGCGTAGTTCCCCTCGCGTTGCTTGGCCGTGAGGAGCGGCGCGGAGGCTGCGTCTGTGAGGGCTGCGCGCCCTTGCCGACGGCGGCGAGGCTCAGCCGCCGAGCCCGGTGCCTACCTGGCGGGCGGCGTGGACCCACTCGTTCAGTTGGCCTTCCTCGGCGCGGAGATTCGGACGCCGTGCTCTGCGAGAAGGTCACGGACCCGGCCGAGTTGGCGCTCCTCGGAGAAGAAGCTCCACTGTTCGCCCAGGTCGGCGTCGTAGATCGCGTCGCGGAAGCGACGGAACGCGCCTGCGCCCTCAATTGCTCGTTCGAGGCGACCGCGTAGGCGGTCGTCTCGCTGGTGTTCGGCGAACGCCGACATGTCTAGCCATGCCTCGCGGGACTTGGTCGGGGCGAGCCACAGGTAGCGCTCGGGATGGTCGTCCGGGTCAGAGATCTCCTCGCCGTTGACAAAGGCCGTGGCCATGGCGTCGTCAGACTCTGAGTCGAGCTGGAGCTGGCCCGTCTCCAGGTCGAGGTAGCAGCCGTCTGCCATATCCCCGCTGTCTAGCACGAGGAGAAGTACGTCGAGATCGACGGGCGTTGCACGGCCGGGCAGCGGCTCGCGGCGAAGCAGCGCGAGTAGGTCGTCGGCGGCCACCTGATCGCCGGGACGCGACCGCCAGATGAGTCGGTTGATGACGGAGAGCGTGATCTCTTCGATTCCTTCGGCACCTTGAGCGAGAGCCCAGGGTAGGCCGAGCGCGATGTGCTGGAGCGCCTCGTCGATGTCTCGCCCGGCGACCGCGGCGAGGAACCGAGCCGCGTCTCCGGTTGCGGCGGCGACGCGAAGTTCGGCCGGGTTGAGAATCGGCATCTGCTCTAGAGCGGGCCACTCGCCGGTGACCATCGGATGAGGGCGTGAGGGGGCCGGGGGAGTGGGGCCAGAGCCGTCGTCGTCGGCCCATCGCCGACCGTGTTGGTCGGGAATCTGGCCCCAGCCCCAGTACGGAAGCGGCTTGTCGGGGTGGATTCCCAGTTCCTCGACGGGGTCGATCTTGGCGTCCTCGACGATGCAGCGGTGCGTCCAGGAATCGCCAAGGTCGAAAGTGAACTGGAACTCCTCGCCCAGTCGCACGGTTCGCATAACCTTGGTGGAGGTGATGTTGAGGGCGGCGATGAGCGGGCCTCCGCCAGAGGCTGTCAAGGACGCGCCGGTGTCCAGATCGGCGACCACGCGCCCGTCGGCCAGCGTGAACAGGGAGACGTGGGCGCGGTCCCAGCGGGCGAACGCCGTGTTGATCGCGTCGGCGAGATCGTCGAACGTGTGCGACGGTCCGACGGCGAACACGCGTCCGGGCAACGGCCACAGCTCCTCCCCGCGCCCGCCGAGCAGCTCCACCGTGATCCCGACCCAGGTTCGTGCCATGTGCCGATCATGCCACCTCTGCGAGAGGTATCCTTCGAGGCGAGGCGACTGCCAAACCAGATAGGGGGTCGATCCTCCGGGCGGCCACCGCGTCGGTTGGCGAGGCCTGCCGGAGGTAGCGTGGAAATCCTGTTCAAGGTAGCGTAGAACACCTGCTAGAGGTAGCGTAGAGACATGAGCTACCTGGTGAGAACGGTTGATGCAGAGCTGGATGAGCTGCTGCCGCTAGCGTCGGCCATCGCCCTGGATGGACCCAAGGGGGTAGGTAAGTCCGCGACGGCGAGCCGACGCGCGGACCATGCGTGGTTCCTGGACGACGTCGACCAGCGGGTTCAGCTCGAAGCGGACCCATTGCTTCGAGATGCACCCCCGGGGACGCTGCTCCTGGATGAGTGGCAGCGGCTTCCGCAGCTCTGGGATAGCGTGCGGAGGCAGGTCGACGCCGGGGCACCGCCTGGCCGTTTCCTCCTCACTGGAAGCGCCACGCCCCGATCGGGCGTCGATACCCACAGCGGTGCTGGACGGATTCTCTCGCTGAGGATGAGGCCGATGGCACTCCATGAGAGGGGCCGGATAGCGTCGACTGTGAGCCTCGGTGCGCTGCTATCAGGAACGGCCGGCGCGGTGAGAGGCGCGACGGACTGGACGGCGTCCAACTACTACGAGGCGATCACAGCCAGCGGATTTCCGGCGATCCATACCCAGGCGGAGCGACTACGCGTCGAGATGTTGAACGCCTACTTGCAGCGCGTCGTCGATCGCGACATGCCGGAGCAGGGCTACCACGTGCGCCGCCCCCAGACGCTCCGACGCTGGCTCGCGGCCTATGCGGCCGCTTCATCGACGACGACGCAGTACTCGAAGATCCTCGACGCGACGACGGCTGGGGACGGCAGCCAACCGGCCAAGACAACGACCCTCGCCTACCGTGATCTTCTCACCAGTCTGTGGCTGCTGGACCCGGTTCCCGGGTGGGCGCACAGCCGAAACCCCTTTTCGCGGCTTCAGCTGGCGCCGAAGCACCAGCTCGCCGATCCTGCGCTCGCAGCACGTCTGTTGAACATATCGACGGAACTCCTCTCGCGCCCAAGGGGTGCCGCCATGGCCGGACAGTTTTTCGAGTCGCTGGCCACTCTCTCCGTTCGCGTGGCCGCGCAGGCCGCGCGCGCAGATGTCGGCCACCTCCGAACGGGTAACGGCGAGCACGAGGTAGACCTCGTCCTCGAAGGTCGCGAGGGCCAGGTTCTTCGCATCGAGGTCCAGCTGGCCGCGGCCGTCGTCGACCGCGACGTCCGCCACCTTCTTTGGCTACGGGAGCAACTGCCTCATGACGTGGTGGACCTCGTGGTGCTGACCACCGGAGGTGCCGCCTATCGCCGCCCCGACGGTGTCGCGGTCGTCCCACTCGCCCTATTCGGCGCCTGAGAGGCTGCGTGGCTCTTCACCTGAGCGGAGCTGGAGTCCGAGGTGGTCGGGCGGGCCTGCACTCGGCGTAGTCACCCAAGGGCGTGCCCCGAGGAGGAGCCCCTCCATGGTGTCGGACGGACACCATTGTGCGGCACCGCCGCCGTCGGCGCGGCAGCTGGGAAAGATCGCGGCCGCTGCGCCTAGAGTGGAGACGTGATTCCTCCCATCGTCGACCGCGCCTGGCTGGCGCGGCACCCCGAGGCCGTCCTCGCCGACGTGCGCTACTACCTGGACGGCCGGTCGGCCGCCGAAGCCTACGCCGCGGGCCACGTGCCGGGCGCGGTGCGCGTCGACATGGACACCGTCCTCGCCGACCCGCCGTCGGCCGAGGCCGGCCGCCACCCGCTGCCCGCGCCGGAGCGGTTCGCTGCGGGGCTCGCCGCCGCCGGAGTCGGCGACGGGGCGACGGTCGTCGCGTACGACGACGCGGGCGGCGCCATGGCGGGCAGGCTCGTGTGGCTGCTGCGGATGCTCGGCGAGGACGCGGCCCTGCTCGACGGCGGCCTTCGGGCCTGGGACGGTGAGCTCAGCGCCGAGGAGCCCGAGCCGACCCAGGCGCGCTTCAGCCCGCGCCCCTGGCCCGACGGGGCCCTCGCCACCATCGACGAGGCGGCGACGGGGGAGTGCGTGATCGACGCCCGCGCCGGAGAGCGCTACCGCGGCGAGACGGAGCCCATCGACCCGCGGGCGGGGCACATCCCCGGGGCGCGCAACCTCCCACTGACGGGGAACCTCGCGCCCGACGGCCGCTTCCTGGCCCCGGACCAGGTCCGCGCGCGGTTCGCCGACATTGACGACGCGGCCGCCGTCATCTCCTACTGCGGCTCCGGCATCACCGCCTGCCACAACCTGATCGCGCTGGAGCACGCGGGCCTCGGCCGGGGCAGGCTCTACCCCGGATCCTGGTCCCAGTACAGCAACACCGACCGCCCGGCGGCCGTCGGCGACGAGCCGGTTCGATGAACGAGACCAGCGAGCGGCTGCTGCGCGTCGCGAAGGAGTTGACCGCCATCTCGGAGTCCGCGCTCGCCTACTGCCGCGACCCGTTCGACATCGACCGGTTCCACCGGGTCGGCGCGCTGGCGCGCGACCTGATGAGCGAGGTCGCCGCCGAGGAGCTGCCGCCCTACGACCGCGAGGTCGCCTCCGTCGCCGGGTACACGACCCCGAAGCTCGACGTGCGCGGCGGCGTGTTCGACGCGGACGGGCGCGTGCTCCTCGTGCGCGAGGTCGCCGACGGCGGGAGGTGGACGCTTCCCGGCGGCTGGTGCGACATCCTCGAGGGTCCAAGCGAGGCGATCGAGCGCGAGGTCTACGAGGAGGCGGGGCTTAGAGTCAAGGTCACCCACCTGGCCGCCGTCATCGACCGCGACAAGTGGGCGCATCACCCGCCGCACGACTTCCACATCTACAAGCTGTTCTTCGTCTGCGAGTCGGCGGGGACCCTCGACCCCGGCTACGCGAGCGCCGAGACGAGCGAGGTCGGCTGGTTCGACGTCGACGACCTCCCCGAGCTGTCGGAGGGCCGGGTGTTACCGGAGCAGATCCGGCTGCTTCGCGAACACTGGCGCAATCCCGGCCCTGCCCACATCGACTGACGACCCGCGACGCGCGTCCGGGAGGATGCAGCCGACAACGTCCTCCGATCCCTGGGGGTAGTGTTGAGGCCGAAACCGCAACGTCCCCGGAGGTAGTCAGATGCCGGCGCTCAGGTCCCGAACCACAACCCACGGCCGCAACATGGCGGGCGCGCGCGCCCTCTGGCGCGCCACGGGCGTCACGGACTCCGACTGGGGCAAGCCGATCATCGCCGTCGCCAACTCCTTCACCCAGTTCGTGCCCGGCCACGTGCACCTGC
>CAYVWO010000174.1:0-6091 GCA_964455495.1 uncultured Tessaracoccus sp. | reverse complement strand
GGTAGGTGAGCCCGAGCTCCTGGAAGTAGTCGATGTGGTCGGCGATCTTCGCGATCGAGCCCGCGTACCGGTCGACGTAGCAGACGCCACCGAGCATCTTCTCGGACTGGAACCAGCCGGGGTCCGACGAGCGCTCGGCGTCGATGGCCTTGAGGTCGTCCGGGCGTTCGTTCCACGACCGCAGGGCGAGCGTGACCAGCTCCGCGAGCGCCTCCAGGCCGTCCGCCCGCTCGCCGTAGACGAGCAGGAAGAGGCGGTGCAGCTCGGGGAAATGCTCGTCGAAGCGGGCGGCGAACGAGTCGTCGAAGGCGCCGACGCGGGCCTCGGCCCACTCGCGGGCGAACTGCTGGTCTGCGCTGGTCTGAGCGGTGAGGTGTGCCACGAGCTGATCCTAATGCAGGACACGACCTGACACGTGTCGGGGCTGGAGTTGTTCCGTGCTGATACCGCCCATGCGGAAGCGCCGATCGATGCGAGAATGCCGGGATGCCGCGACTTCGTGAGATCTACATCCATCCCTACGTCGGCTGGGCAGACCGGCCCTGGCCGGGGCAGAGGGCCCGGGACAGCGAGGAGCCCTGGGACGACACGCTGCTCGACCTGGACGCGGGCGCCCGGTCGGCGCGGCGCGTGACGGAGTCGGTGAGCCAGGCGCTCAAGGCCCTCGGCGTCGAGGCCCCGCGGGGGCAGCTCATGCTCGAGCTCCGGCTGGGCGACGGCGACGAGGTCGAGTTGGAGTTCCTGGAGCGTTTCCTCGATCCGTCGGACCGCATGACGGGGCGCGTCCGCATCCCCTCGGGGTTCCGCCTGCGCACGCCCGTCGAGCGTGCGTCGATGCTCGGGGAGGCCGTGATCGAGACCGCGCACAGGCGCGCCGTGCTTCACGACTGGGATGTCGACGCCGTCGACGAAGCGCTCCGCGCGGTCGCCGCCGGAGGGTTCCGCGCGCACGCCGAGAGCCCGTGGAAGCCCACCCGCAACCGCAAGCGCCAGGTGCGGCTCTGCGGCGAGATCGCCGACGACGGGTTCCTGCGAATGCTGGTGGAGATCGACGACACGGCCACCGACGGCGGGCTCCGCCGCTCCGACGCCGTGCTCGGCTGGGTGTGGCTGGAGAACGTGGCGCGCGCGGCGAAGAAGATGCGGTTCGACGGCACCTCGGTGCTCCGATTCGGCTCAGGCTCGGCGGACCACGAGTTCGAGGCCGTCGTCGACCTCGAGACCGGCGCTGTCACGCGGACGCCGCCAGCTGCGAAGCCCCTGTCGTATCCCGGGGCATAGGGCCGCGGGAAGTCAACCGGCGTCGACGGGGTAGCCAGCCTCCGTGTAGCCGGTGCCGCCTGCGATCATGAGGGCGATCCGGCGCGCGGACAGCTCGCTGACGTGGGCGGGGACGTCGTCCGGCGCGACCCAGTGGACCTCGCGGATCTCGCGGTCGTGCGCGGTGAGCGCCGCGGCGGTCGCCAGGTCGAGGACGCCGCCGTCGAAGATCAGCTCGAGCGCGTCCGACCAGCCGAGATAGGGCGGCATCCAGTCGACGATCAGCGGCTGTCCCAGCTCGACGTCCAGGCCGACCTCCTCCCGAATCTCGCGCTCGGCGCCCGCGCGCGGGGTCTCGCCGGGCTCGACGACGCCGCCGGGCAGCTCCCAGTCCTCCTTGTAGGTGGTCTCCAGCAGGAGCACCCGGCCGTCCTCGTCGCGGAACAGGGCGTGGGCGATCAGCCGCTTCTTCGGCAGTATCGAGTCGAGCATGCCGGAGAAGCCGTGCGGGCCGTACACCGGGTCGACGGCGAGGCGCGCGTACACGAGGATGTCGCGGTACACGCCCTCCTCAGGCTCGATCGCCGAGCGCAGCCGTCCCTCAAGACGGAATCCGGCGCGGTGCAGCGCGGTGCGCGCCGCCGTGTCCCACTCCGGTAGCTCGACCTGGAGACGCCGCAGATCGTGCGCGATGATCGCGTCATCCGCGGCCAGCGACACCGCGCGCTGCAGCGTCTCCAGGTCGACGGTCTGCTCGGCCCAGCGCAGCTTTCCGACGCCGCCGGAGACCTCTACCTCGACCTTGAAGTCGCTCACTGCCCCGCGGTGCGGCTGAGCCAGATCGAGCCGAGCGGCGGCACCGTCACCCGGGCGCGGGCCGGGAAGTGGCCCCAGGGCTCGCCGACCGCGTTGACCTCGCCGAGGTTGCCGAACTCCCCGGAGCCGTCGTAGATCGGGGCGTCGGTGTTCAGGATCTCCTCCCAGGCGCCCGCCTCCGGCAGGCCGATCTCGTAGTCGACCAACGGGTCGGGAGAGAAGTTGGTGACGCACGCGACGTGGTTGCCCGCGCCGTCGTGCCGCACCCAGGCCAGCGCGTTGCGGCTGTTGTCGTCGGCGTTGATCCAGCTGAACCCCGCGGGGTCGCTGTCCAGCTTGTACAGCGCAGGCTGCGCCCGGTAGGTGTGGTTGAGGTCGCGGAAGAGGCGCTGCAGGCCGCCGTGGCCCCACAGCTCGCTGACCCACCACTCGAGGCTGGTCGCCTCGTTGAACTCGGGGCGCTGGCCGAACTCGCAGCCCATGAAGACCAGCTGCTTGCCGGGGAAGCTCCACATGTAGGAGTAGAACGCGCGCAGGGTCGCGAACTTGCGCCAGTCGTCCTGCGGCACCTTGTTGATCATCGAGCCCTTGCCGTGCACGACCTCGTCGTGGCTGATCGGCAGCACGAAGTTCTCCGAGTAGGCGTAGACCATCGCGAACGTCAGCAGGTTGTGCTCGTACTGGCGGTAGATGGGGTCCAGCTCCAGGTAGCGGAGCGAGTCGTTCATCCAGCCCATGTTCCACTTGAAGCCGAACCCGAGGCCGCCCTCGTGCACGGGCTTCGTCACGCCCGGGAAGCTCGTGGACTCCTCGGCGATCATCACCACGCCGGGCTCGCGCTCGTACAGGTGACGGTTGACGTAGCGCAGGAAGTCGATGGCCTCCAGGTTCTCGCGGCCGCCGTACTGGTTCGGCACCCACTGGCCCTCCTCGCGGGAGTAGTCCAGGTAGATCATCGACGCGACGGCGTCCACGCGCAGGCCGTCGACGTGGAACTCCTTGATCCAGTACAGCGCGTTGCTGACCAGGAAGCTCTTCACCTCGTTGCGGCCGTAGTTGAAGATGTAGGTGCCCCAGTCCATGTGCTCGCCCTGGCGGGGGTCGGCGTGCTCGTACAGCGCGGTGCCGTCGAAGCGTCCGAGCGCCCAGTCGTCCTTGGGGAAGTGCCCGGGGACCCAGTCCATGATGACGCCGATGCCGGCCTGGTGGAGGCGGTCGATCAGGTAGCGCAGGTCGTCGGGCTTGCCGAATCGCGACGTCGGGGAGAAGTAGCCGGAGACCTGGTAGCCCCAGCTGGGCTCGAACGGGTGCTCGGCCAGCGGCATGAACTCGACGTGGGTGTAGCCCTGCCACTTGACGTAGCTGACCAGCTCCTCGGCCAGGTCCAGGTAGCTCTTGTGCTTGCGCCAGCCGCCGAGGTGGACCTCGTAGACGCTCATCGGCTCGGCGTGCGCGCGCGCCTCGCGGCGGCGCTCCATCCAGTCGTCGTCGGACCAGATGTACTTCGACTCGTAGACGATCGACGCGTTGGCCGGCGCCTGCTCGCTGAAGCGCGCCATCGGGTCGATCTTCTCGGTCCACTGCCCGTCGGCGGTCTCGATGCGGAACTTGTAGAGGGTGTCCTCGCCGAGGCCCTCGATGAACACGCCCCAGACGCCGGAGCCGGGGACGAGGTGCATCTGGTCCCCCGTCCACCAGTTGAAGTCGCCGATCACCTGGACCGAGCGCGCGTTCGGCGCCCATACGGCGAACCGGACGCCCGTGACGTCGCCTCGCTCCTCGTCGTGCACGGTCACCACGTGCGAGCCGAGGCGGCGCCACAACTCGGTGTCCCCGCCGTTGTGGAACCCCTCGAGATCCCATCCGGTCAGCCCGCCGAACTGGTCTGTGGCCATCATTGACTCCTTCGTGAAAGTGTTGCCAGAGAATCTATCGGTACCTGGACCAGATGAGGGCGATATCGCGACTCGTACGCCACCTCGTAACCCGCCTTGTCGATCTCGTAGGCGTCCAGGACGGGGTTGGGCGCCTCCGGGTCGAGGCCGTAGCCCTCGAGGAAAGCGCGGCGGCAGGCCGCGAGCCAGCCCGACGGGGCGGGCCCGGCCGCGGCGGCGTAGCCGAAGGAGCGCAGCATGCCGGCCACGTCGCGCAGCGGCGAGTCGGGGAGCCTGCGCTCGGCGAGCGGCTTCAGCGGCTCGCCCTCGAAGTCGACGTAGACCCAGCGGCCCTCGGTGAGCAGCACCTGGCCCAGGTGGCAGTCGCCGTGGACGCGCTGGGCGGGGATCGGCCCGACGGGGATGCGCCCCACGGTGTCGGCGACGGCGTCGGCGTAGGGGGCCGCGACGGGGTAGGCCGCGGCGACCTCGGCGAACCGGCGCAGGCACCCGTCGGCGAGCGCCTCGCCGGAGATCGTCGCGGTCGGCAGGCGCTCGGCCAGCGTCCGGTGCACGACGGCGAGCGCCTCGCCCAACGCGCGGGCGTGGGCCGTGAAGTCCTCGCCGCGCGCGGCGAAGCCCGTGGCCAGGTCGTAGCCGTCGACGGGGGAGCGGAGGGCCTCGACGAACACCGCGAACGTGTCGCCGTCCACCGTCCACGTGCCGTACAGCTCCGCGACGACCCCGGTGCCCGCCAGCGCCCGGTGCAGCTCGACGTCGACGTTCTCGCCCGGCTCGATGCGCCGGAACAGCTTCATCAGCACCTGGTCGCCGAAGAACACGTTGGTGTTGGACTGCTCGCCCGCGAACCGCCGCGCCGGGCCGGCCTCGGGGACCTCGCGGAGGGCCACGAAGCCCGGCGCGCCGGCGCGGAGCAGGTCGAGCAGGATGCCGGCGTTGTCGCAGGCGTCCTTGCCGTCCAGCAGCGGGATGAGGTAGCGCTCGACGCGGCCGTCGGGGAAGCCGACGTTCAGCAGCGCGGGTTGCAGGGCTGGTGCAAGTCGATTGGTTTCGACGCGGTCCCGGGGCTTCGCCCGGGGGACCGGCTCAACCAGCGGTTTGAGATCGACGCCGAGGGGGGTGCCGTCGCGGCCCGAGAACCAGCGCTGCGGGAGCGCGAGCTCCCACAGGCGCTGAGTCAGGTCGGCGGTCACTCGGCGGTCACGTTCAGGATGTGCGCCGGCTTTCCGGGGTACAGCCGCACGAAGGCCTCCTCGCCCCAGACGTAGCGCTCGCCGGTCAGCTCGTCGCGGACGACGACCTGCTTCGCCTTCGGTAGGCCGAGGGCCGCGAAGTCCAGGTTCAGCGCCGACTCGACCGTGTTGTCCGGGTCTAGCGACACGACGACGAGGACGACGTCGTCGCCCTCGGACTTCGAGAACACGATCACCGAGTCGTGCGGCGCGTGGTGGAAGTGGACGTCGCGGAGCTGCTGCAGCGCGGGATGCTGCTCGCGGATCTCGTTCAGCTTGCCGATCAGCAGGTTGAGGTTGGGCTGGCGGTTGAAGTCGCGCGGCCGGTACTCGAACTTCTCCGAGTCGAGGTACTCCTCCTTGCCGGGGGCGAGGGGGAGGTGCTCGAACAGCTCGAAGCCGGAGTAGACGCCCCACGTCGGCGACATCGTGGCCGCGAGGATCGCGCGGATGGCGAACGCGGCATGGTTGCCGGAGTGGAGGAAGAACGGGTTGATATCCGGCGTGGTGACGAAGAAGTTCGGCCGGTAGTAGGACGTCATGTCCTGGCTGAGCTCGGTCAGGTACTCGGTGAGCTCCCATTTGACGTTGCGCCACGTGAAGTAGGTGTAGCTCTGCTGGAAGCCGACCTTGCCGAGGGCCGCCATCATCTGCGGCCTCGAGAACGCCTCCGCGAGGCAGATGATCTCCGGGTTCGCCTCCCACACCCGCTCGAGCAGCCAGTCCCAGAACTCGACGGGCTTGGTGTGCGGGTTGTCGACGCGGAACACGGTCACGCCGTGCGAGATCCAGTATTGAACGATCCGCAGCACCTCGTGGTAGATCCCGGTGGGATCGAGGTCGAAGTTGATCGGGTAGATGTCCTGGTACTTCTTCGGCGGGTTCTCC
>CAYVWO010000173.1:0-6104 GCA_964455495.1 uncultured Tessaracoccus sp. | reverse complement strand
TTCCGTTCCTGGTGACGCCCTGGACGTCGTGGCGGGTGCGCCCGACGGCGATCGCTGCGGCCAAGGCGCTGGCGTCGCTGGGGCTGGCGGTGGCCGTCTTCGCGGGCGTCTCGGTGGCGACCGGCCTCGGGTTCGGGTGGATCAACGCGATCAACGTTCCCGGCATGGTCGACACAGTCTCTCCGTTCACCGTCGTCGGCCACATCATCCAGTACCCCGTGAACCTGATCACCGGCGACATGGAGGGCCGCGCCGTCGTCGTGGCGTTCAAGACCATCGGCTCGGTGTTCGCGGCGCTCGGCATCGTCTGGTTCGCGATCCGTCACCTCGGCAGGCGCCCGCTCCACTTCGTCAGCTACTCGTTCATCTGGTTCGCGCTCTGCGCCCCCGCCATCCACAGCTGGTACCTGCTCTGGGGCGCGGTGCTGCTGCCGATGACCAAGCCGTCGACCCGGGCCCTCCGCGCCGCCATCGTCTTCACCGTCTTCCTGCTCGGGTTCAACGCGATGAACTTCGGCCTCCGCAACGGCATGTGGTACCTGGTCCTTGTGCTGTTCGGCGTCAGCTACTGGATCGTCCACACCCACGAACTCAGTCAGCCGATGGAGCGCGAAGACACCGTCCTGCCCGAGCTCGACCGCTAGTCAGCCGCGGCGGGCGGCGTGGACCAGGAGGGCGAGCTGGACGCGGTTGGTGACCGCGAGCTTCTCGAAGATCCTGGCGAGGTGGGTCTTCACCGTCGGGAGTGACAGGTACAGGCGGGCGGCGATCTCCGCGTTGGTCAGGCCCTCGGCGACGAGGTCGGCCACCTCCGCCTCGCGGTCCGACAGCGTCGACACCCGCTCGGCGCCCTCCATCGTGGGCGCGCCCGCGGCGTCCAGCAGCGACGACACCGCCTCGGGCGAGAGCGCCATCGTGCCCGCGGCGGCCTGCCGCACCGCGTCGACCAGCTGGGCCGGCGGCGTGTGCTTCAGCAGGAATCCCGCGGCTCCCGCGCGCAGCGCGCCCAGCACGTAGGCGTCGGTCGCGAACGCCGTCAGCACCACCACCGACGGCGGGTCGGGCAGCGCGCGGACCCGCGCCGTGGCCTCCACGCCGTCGCGGCGCGGCATCCGCACGTCCATCAGCACGACATCCGGGCGCAGCCGCGCGGCGAGCTCCTCGCCCTCGACGCCGTCGCCCGCCTCGCCGGCGATCTCGATGCCCCGCGCGCCCTCCAGCACCAGCCGGAGCCCCGCGCGGATCAGCGGCTCGTCGTCGACGATGAGCACGGTCAGCCTCTCCACGGCACCCACGCCTCCAGCTCGAATCGGTCTCCCCGCGGGCCGGCCTCCAGGCGCCCGCCGGCCAGCGCCATGCGCTCCCGCAGCCCGACGAGGCCGAGGCACGAGCCCGGCGCGGCGACGGTGGAGGGCGCCAGCGGGTTCGAGACCCGCAGCCGCGCGCCGTCCCCGGCCGCGACGTCGACCTCGACGGCGATCTCGCGCCCGGGAGCGTGCTTGGCCGCGTTGGTCAGCGCCTCGCGGAGGAGCCGGTAGAGGTGCGCCGAGACGGTGGGCGGCGGCTCCTCGGCGGCGCCCCGCACGGCGAAGGCGACCGGGGTCCCGGCCGCGCGGACGTCCTCGACGAGGGCGTTGAGGTCGGCGAGCACGGGAGCGGGGCGCGCGTCTGAGGGCTCGGTGCGCAGCACGTGCAGGGTCGCCGACAGCTCGTCGGCCGCGTCCTGGGCGCCCTGCCGGATCACCGCGGCGGCCTCGCGGACCCGCTCGGCGGTGAGGTCGTCGCGGTATTCGAGAGCCCCCGCGTGCAGGGCGACGAGCGCCAACCGGTGCGAGACCGTGTCGTGCATCTCCCGCGCGATCTCCGTGCGCTCCTCCTGGCGCGCCCGCGCCTCGCGCTCCTCCCGGCCCCGGTTCGCGGCCTCCGCCTCGCGTCGCAGCGAGCGCAGCAGCTCGCGCCGACCCCCGAGGTAGATCCCGAGCAGGATGGGAACCGCCGCCATCCACGGCGCCACCAGCGCCAGCTCCCACCGCCCGAGCCCGAGCGTCGGCGTGTCGGGCGAGGTGAGAACGCTCAGGAGGAGGGAGCCGAAGAACGACGCGGCGGCGGCGACGACCCACGGCACGCGGCGCCGTCCGGCCAGCGAGACGACGGCGGCGATCCCCGGCAGGATGGCCGACCCCGCGATGCCGGAGCAGAGCACCACACCGACGCCGAATACCAGCGCGCGGCGCTCCCGGACCGGATCGACCGTGAAGCCGGGGGCGCCGCCGTCGCGGTACAGGACCCGCGGCAGCAGGACGAGCGCGGCGACGCCGAGGACAGGGTCGAGCAGCATGAGCGCGGTGTTCGCCGGCTCCGGCAAGGGAGCCTCAAGCCGCAGGCTCCAGGAGACGAACAGCATCACCGGCATCAGGACGGCGAGCGCCACCATGAGCCACCGCTGCGAGCGGGGCATGGGGAGGCGGGACATGCCGCCAGACTAGGGCACCCGCGCGGCGCGGCGGTGTCGGCCGAAGGGATGAAACCGGACCATCCCTTCGGCCGGCATCAGCATGCCGACGCCCGATGGCCGGCGCGCTCGCCGGTCCCGACGATGGAGTCATGACAGTCACAACCCATCAGACCCCGTCCGCTCCGCCTCTCCCCGGTCCGGCGCTCTCGCCGGAACCCGGGCGTGACGCCCCCGAACACTCCGCGGTGGCTTCCGCCGCACCCGTCCCGTACCACCGTCTCGCGCTCGTCGGTCCGCGCCCGAGGTGGTGGCGCCCGATCCTCACGGTGCTCGTGAGCGTCGTCGCCTACGCAGCGCTGTTCGTCGCCCTCGCCGTGGTCTTCGTGCTCGCCGCGCCCGCCTGGGCGGAGCGCGTGCTCGAAGGCCCCGACGACGCCTTCAGCCTCGCCGACCCCGTCTCCGCGGCCTTCTCGTCGGTGATGCTCGGCCTGATGATCCCCGCCATCGCGATCGGCGTCCGGCTCGCGGAGGGACGGCGACTCGGCACCCTCTCGTCCGTCGCGGGGAGGCTGCGCGTCGGGCTGCTCGGCCGCTACGGAGTCCTCGCCGTCGGCGTCTTCGCCGCGTTCACGGGAACCCTGCTCCTGATCGACGCCGCCACCGGGGTCGCGCCGACGCTCACCTGGGGCGCGTCGTCGGCCGGTCTCCTCGCCACCGCCCTGCTCCTCGTCCCGTTCCAGGCCGCCGCCGAGGAGTACGCGTTCCGGGCGCTGCCCCAGCAGGTGCTCGGCGCGTGGCTACGCAGCCCGTGGTGGGGCATCCTCCTGCCCGTGCCGCTGTTCGTGCTCGGGCACGACTACAACCTGCCCGGTCAGGTGTCGATCGCCGTCTTCGCCGTCGCGACCGGCATTCTCACGTGGCGCACGGGCGGGCTGGAGGCCGCCATCGCCCTGCACGTCGTCAACAACGCGTCGATCTTCGTCCTCGGCGCCGTCGGCCTCGCCGACCTCAGCGCGACGGAGGTGTCCTGGTTCGCCGTCGTCCTCGACGCAGCGATGATCGCTGGCTACACCCTGTTGGTCCTGCGCCAACGCTCCTTGAGCCAGGCGCACGCGCGAAGCGCCGTGCCTGTGTCGAAAGGGTCGGAACTCTGATTGAGGACCTAACCAAGGTCCATGAACCGGGCGCCAGACGCTTCGACGCGGTCGCGGTCGACTTCGTCGACGCAACCGGCTCAACGAGCGGGAGGGCGCTTCGCGCCGAGGGTCCGGCTCAATCAGCGGTGGGTAAGGCGTAGTCGACGACGACGGGGGAGTGGTCGCTGACCCGGGCCTCGTATGTCGCCTCGCGGCCGACGAACGCGTTGGTTGCGGCCTTCGCCAGGCCCGGGGAGGCGAGGTGGTAGTCGATCCGCCAGCCGGTGTCGTTGACGAAGGCCTGGCCGCGCCAGCTCCACCAGCTGTAGGGGCCCTCGACGTCTGGGTGGAGGCGGCGCACGACGTCGATCAGGCGGCGCGGGCCGAGCAGCGTGCCGAACCACTCGCGCTCCTCGGGGAGGAAGCCCTCGGACTTCTGGTTCGACCGCCAGTTGCGCAGGTCCTGCCTCGTGTGGGCGATGTTGAAGTCGCCCATGACCAGGAACTCGCGGCCCTCGGCGGCCGCCTCGCGCTTCGACGCCGTCAGCGCGCGGGCGAGGCCGCGCATGAACCGCATCTTGCGCAGGTACTTCTCCTCGGTGCCCTCCTCGTAGGGCCACGCGGCTCCCTTGGGGAGGTACAGCGACGCGACGCGCACCGGCGCGTCGGCCAGGTCGACCTCGACGTAGCGGCCCTCGTGGGAGAAGGCGGCAAGGTCGCGGTTGACGATGCGCTCGGCGGACAAGTCCGTGGGCCGGCCGCCGGGGGAGACCTCGGTGACCACCTCGGCGAGCGATCGGACCCGCTCCGGGGCGTGCCGGGTGAGGATCGCGACGCCGTTGCGCCCGGCCAACTGCCCGGCGTCGAGCGTGACGTGAAACCCGTCGAACGCCTCGAGCGGCAGGTCGTCGACGCGGCAGCGCACCTCCTGCAGCGCGACGACGTCGGCGGCCGTCTCGTCCCAGTAACCGCAGAAGCCGCGGCGCAGCGCCGCGCGGATGCCGTTGACGTTGTGGGTTCCGATGCGGATCATCGCGCGATCTCCACGGTGGCGACGGGCCAGGGGTCGGTGGTGAGGCGGCCGTAGGTGAGGACGTCGACGCGGGCCCCGTCGATCAGGAACTTGGCCCGCTCGCGGCCCTCGTGCCGGAAGCCGGCCGCGGCGGCCACGTTGCCCGACAGGGGGTTGTCCGCGCGGTGACCGAGCTCCAGGCGCTCGCAGCCGCCCGAGCGCAGCGCCCAGTTCGACACCGCGATGGCCGACGCCGCAGCCCAGCCGCGCCCGCGGTGCGACTTGTTCATCCAGTACCAGAACCAGCCGACGCGGTTGGCCGTGTCGACGGTGACGGCCACCAGGCCGACGAGGCGGTCGTCGTCGCAGATGGCGAACGGGCGGTTGTTCCCGGAGGGATCGAGGAGCCCGTAGATGTAGGCGTCGGCCTCGGCGATCGTGGTGACGGTGCCTTGGCGCGCCATGCCGGGGTCGGAGTCGAAGGCGGCCAGGACGTCGGCGGCGTCGTCGGCGCGCAGCGGCCGCAATGTCATCTCGGGCATGGCTCACCTCGTTCGGTGTCGGGATTTCGGGCGAGCCTATCAGCCGGCGGAGCTGCGGCTCTTGTCCTCGCCGACTGGCAGAATGGCCGAAACATTCGTCATCCAACCGCAATCAAGGAGCCCGACATGGCAGCAGACAGCTCGTTCGACGTCGTAAGCAAGGTGGACCGCCAGGAGGTGGACAACGCCCTGAACCAGGCGGCCAAGGAGGTCTCGCAGCGCTTCGACTTCAAGAACACCGACGCGAAGATCGCCTGGTCCGGCGAGTCGATCGAGATGCAGGCCGTCTCCGAGGAGCGCGTGAAGGCGGTTCTCGACGTGTTCCAGTCGAAGCTGTCGCGCCGCGGCGTGAGCCTGAAGTCGCTCGACGCCGGCGACCCGCGCTCGTCGGGGAAGCTGTGGAAGATCACGGCCACCACCAAGGAGGGCATCACGCAGGAGAACGCGAAGAAGGTCACCAAGCTGATCCGCGACGAGGGCCCGAAGGGCGTCAAGGCGCAGATCCAGGGCGACGAGCTGCGCATCTCCTCGAAGAGCCGCGACGACCTCCAGCGCGTCCAGGCGCTGATCAAGGAGCAGGACTACGACTTCGCCGTCCAGTTCGTGAACTACCGCTGAAAGGAACTGCCAGGATCGCGGCCCAACTGGCACGCGCGTGCCAGTTGGAGCCCGATGTTGGCAGATCCTTGCAGCCGGCCTGGTTACGCTGCGGCGCGTGGGGCGTCGGCCAGGCGGACGGCGGCGGCGTAGCGCTCGACGATCGCTGCGGTGACGCCCTCGTGGTCGCCGAGCGGGGCCGCGACCCGGGTGCCCAGGCCCGCGATGCGTTCGCCCCAGAGGCCCGGGGCCAGCGCGTAGGGGAGGACCAGCACGTCGCCCGATGCCGCGGCGACGGCGTCGGAGACCGACGGCTCGGACTGGTAGATGTTGCCGACGGTCACCGGGACCCCGAGCGCGCG